>CASEKM010000118.1 GCA_949288405.1 uncultured bacterium
CCGGGCGGCGAGTTTCTTTCCCAGCGATGGGAAAGAAACCAAAGGATCGCCGGGGGACGCGGCCGACGGGCACTTCGTGCCCATAGGACCGCTTTCCCCGGGTCCCCCATTACGAGGGATGCTCTCCTGAAAGGGGCAGAACATTTCCGGCGCGCAAAATCAGGAGTGCTTGGGTGCGGTTCCTTCCGGGCCACTGGGCCCTGGGTTCGCAAAATCTGCTTTTGGTGCGGTCCCGCTTTTGCGCCTGAGCTTTCTCGGCCAACGCTCCCGGTCCAGTTTCCGTCGTAGGGGCGGCCCCATGTGGCCGCCCGCGGACCGGTCTGGGATCAGCTGCGAGGGAAATAGGACCGCTCTGTATCCGCGTAGGGGAGAGGCTGAAGGTGAATCGGCCGAAGGCCGAGAGAGGCCACCCTGGGGTGTGCCCTTCCCGGCCCCCTTGTGAAAGGGGGCTGTCGCCGCCGGCAGGCGGTGACTGGGGGATTCCGTTTCGCGCCTAAGTTTTCTCGGCCAACGTTCCCGGTGCAAATAGCCTTCCCCCTCCAAGGGGGAAGGTGGCACGGCGAAGCCGTGACGGATGAGGGTGGGTTCTTGAAACGCGACCCTACTGGTTTCCGGTGGACTGTAGAGGCGGCTGCCAGCCGCCCGCAAGCCTTCCTCTTTAGGGGAAGGTGCCCCCGAAGGGGGCAGATGAGGGGAACGGTCCTAGTTATGTAGGCGGTCCGTTTCCCGCGGGCCGGTCTGGGACCCCTGCGGCAAAACCGGACCATTGTCCCGGGTTCGGCCCCAGGCGGCCGCCATATATGGCGGCCCTACAGGGTGGTTACCCCTGCTCCGATTTTTCCCGGTATTTGTTCAGCAGGTCCTCCACCGCCTCGTCCAGCAGGCGGGATTTGGGGATACGGGTCTTTCTGGACAATTCGTCAAACTGCGCGATCAATTCATTTTTTAGGGAAGAGGTAAAACGTGTCCGGTTCACCAACAATGCCTCTGCCATGTCCATTCCACCTTGCACTATGTTATGCTAGATAGTTTATCATAGGTACTATGAAAAACAAGTGGTTGCAATTTACTTATAATGATGTATAATAGTGCAAGGAGGTGATAGTTATGGAACCGAAAAAACCGGATGCTTCTTGTGCCCAGTGCCGGCACTTCCACCGCCACTATGTCCGGGTGGGGGCAAACCGGTATGTCCCCCTGGTGCAGGGCCACTGCGGCGAGCCCCGGTGCCGGGACAAGCGGGAGGACACCCCGGCCTGCGGCCGCTTCTCCCGGCGGCCCGGGGAGAGGGCGTGAGCCCCGGTCCGGGGCGGGGAGGCGGGCCCGGCGGACTTGTTTTTCACCGGCCGGGCCGGTATAATGGCGGTATCCCGGCTCAGGCCGGAAGAGAGGAGGCGCCCCAATGGCAGAACAGCATACCATGAAGGTCATCGCCCGCATCCACAGCGACTTTCCCACCAAGTTCGGCATCCCGCGCCAGAGCGGCCTGGTGGAGGCCCTGCGGGCCATGGTGGTCTTTGAGCCGGAGTACCGGAACCCGGACGCCCTGCGGGGGCTGGAGGGCTTCAGCCACATCTGGCTGATCTGGCAGTTCTCCGGGGCGGTGCGGGAGGACTGGTCCCCCACGGTGCGGCCCCCCCGGCTGGGGGGCAATGTGCGCATGGGGGTGTTTGCCACCCGGTCCCCCTTCCGGCCCAACCCCATCGGCCTGTCCTCCGTGCGGCTGGAGGCCGTGGAGCACCACCCCCAGTACGGGCCGGTGCTCATCGTGGCGGGGGCCGACCTGATGGACGGCAGCCCCATCTATGACATCAAGCCCTACCTCCCCTACGGCGACTGCCACCCGGAGGCCTCGGGCGGCTTTGCCAGCGCGCCCAAGGAGCCCACCCTCCAGGTGGAGTGCCCCCCCGCCCTGCTGGAGCAGGTGCCGGAGCGGCTGCGGGAGGCCCTGCTGGGCGTCCTGGCCCAGGACCCCAGGCCCCAGTACCAGCGCAGCCCCGACCGGGTCTACGGCCTGTCCTTCGGGGGGCTGGAGGTGAAGTTCACCGTGGAGGGGGAGCGGCTGACGGTGCGGGAGATTTTGGAGGGACAGACGTAGGGGCGGGGTTCGGATTGCTTTTCTGTAGGGCGCGCCGTTCCGAAGTGTTCCAAATTTCGCCGCCAAAGATAACTTTTTGTTCTAACGGCCCGTATCCCGGGCGGCGAGTTCCTTTGCCCATGGCGGCAAAGGAACCAAAACGCCCCCGGGGACGGCTCCAGATGAGCACTTCGTGCTCATAGTCGCCTTTCCCCGGTGAGCACTTCGTGCTCATAGTCGCCTTTCCCCGGACCCCATTACGAGGGACGCTCTCCTGAAAGGGGCAGAAAATTTCCGGCGCGCAAAATCAGGAGTGCTTGCGTGCGTTTTTTTCCGGGCCCACAGGGGCCCTGGGTTTGCAAAAATTGCGGCTGGTGCGGTTCCACATCTGCGCCTGAGTTTGCCGAGCCAACGCGTCCGGTGCAAATAGCCTTCCCCCTCCAAGGGGGGAAGGTGGCACGGCGAAGCCGTGACAGATGAGGGGAACGGTCCTGATTATGAGAGCGGTCTGTTTCAACCGTAGGGGCGGCCCCATGTGGCCGCCCGCGGGCCGGTCTGGGACCGGCCCCTACGGCAAAACCGGGAGATTCCCGCATTTCGCAGGGGCGGTACGCCAGTCCGCCCGAAAGCGTGGAAAAAGCGGAACGGCCAACGGCCGTCCCGCCTATATCTAACACTCTCTCACGCCAGGGAAAACGCCCACAGATTGGTGATCTGTCCGGCCAGGGTGTCGTAGTCCCACAGCTTCTCGCTGGTGGAGCGCCGGTTGGGGTCCCGGACCTGGAATTTCCCGTCCTCCACCCCGGCCAGGACGATAAAGTGTCCGCTGGTGGTGAAGTCCCCGGGGCCCACGCTGCAGACGATGGGTTCCCCCGCCTCCAGGGCGTTCTCCATTACCGACTGGCTCAGGGGCAGCTCCCGGGCGGTGACGCCGAACTGTGCCCCTCCGGCGGACATGAGCTCCCAGCTGGTGCCCACCCCGTCCACATAGTACCCCATCTCCTGGGCGTACTGGGCCACCGCGTAGGGGGTGGCAGTCCTGTCTCCGGTCAGGCCGCAGATCACCATGGACAGGGCGGTGGGACCGCAGCCGTTGAGGGCCATGGGCCCGTCCCCGTACTGGGCGCAGCCCCAGCGCGGGTCCCACTGGAGAAGCAGAGGGATGGTCCCCCGCTCCGCCTCCTCCACGGTCTCCGCCGGGACCCGGTCCTTTTCCTGGGGGTAATCGGCCACAAAGTCCACCGTCTCCGGGTTGCGCACCGCCAGCTCCAGCAGCTCCTGCGGGTAGTCTTCCAGGTGGGAGAGGAGCTCCCTGGCACGGGGCTCCTCCCGGGCCAGCTCCTGGAGCTGGGTCTGGAGGTCGTCTCCCACCGCCTCCACCTCCCCCTGCTCCGAGTGGGAGACGGACGGGGGCGTGTAGGGGGAGTGGGACCGGGCAAAGCGCCCCCTCAGGAAAAGCGCGCCGCCCACCAGAAAGAGGACCAGGACAATCCACGGCACGGGAAATCTCCGGCGGCGCTTCTTCCGGCGGCGGGACTGGGCCGGAGCTTGTCCTGTCCGGCGGGGGAGGCGGGGTTCGCAGGAATCATGATAAGCAGGCATAGGGGGCTCCTTTCTAAGTGCAGACGGCATAAGCCGCCATGATTCTTTCCACACCGGCCCCGGTTTTTGTGGAAAGCCGGAGCCTACTTTCCCTACTGTACTTCGAAATTTTTAAAATTGCAGGAAAGAAATCTTAAATTTTTCCGAAGACGCTCCGGCGGATGCAAAAAGCGCCGAAAGCGGCCTGGCCGCTTTCGACGCCTCAGCTTGTCGAAAAGCCTTTGTTAAGGGGGAACTGCCCAAGTTTTGGCGGGGGGCTCGAGGGGGCGGCATGCCCGGCAAAAAACAGGCGCCGGATCGCTCCGGCGCCTGTGCTCTGTGTGCGGTTTGGACTCAGCTGCCCAGATAGGCCTTTTTCACGTCCTCGTTGGCCAGCAGCTCCCGGCCGGGGCCGGTGAGGGTGATCCGCCCGGTCTCCAGCACATAGCCCACGTCGGCGATGTGCAGGGCCATGTTGGCGTTCTGCTCGATGAGCAGGACGGTGACCCCCTGCTTGTTGATCTCCCGGATGATGTCGAAGATGCCCTTCACCACGATGGGGGCCAGGCCCAGGGAGGGCTCGTCCATCATAATGATCTTGGGGCGGGACATGAGGGCCCGGCCCACGGCCAGCATCTGCTGCTCGCCGCCGGACAGGGTGCCCGCCGCCTGCCAGGAGCGCTCCTTCAGCCGGGGAAACAGGTCGTACACCCAGTTCAGGTCGTCCTCCAGGCTGTCCTTTCGGAGATAGGCCCCGATCTTCAGGTTCTCCAGCACGGTCAGGTCGGGGAACACGTGACGGCCCTCGGGCACCAGGGTGATCCCCTTGGACACGATGCGGTCGGGGGACAGGGAGGTGATGTCCTCCCCCTGAAGGTGGATGCGCCCGTGGGCGGGCTTCACCAGACCGGCGATGGTGCGCAGGGTGGTGGACTTGCCGGCGCCGTTGGCCCCGATGAGGGTGACGATCTGTCCGTCGGGCACCTCAAAGGAGATGCCCTTCACGGCCTCGATGCCGCCGTAGCTCACCTTCAGTTCGTCAATCTTCAGCATCGTCTGCCACCCCCAAATACGCCTCGATGACACGAGGATTGTTCTGCACCTCCGCCGGGGAGCCCTGGGCGATCTGTCTGCCGAAGTCCAGGACGTAAATGCGGTCGGAGATGCGCATGACCAGGTCCATGTGGTGCTCGATCATCAGGATGGACAGGTCGTACTCGTCGCGGATTTTATGGATAAAGTCGGTGAGCTCCTGGGTCTCCTGGGGGTTCATGCCGGCGGCCGGCTCGTCCAGGAGGAGGAGCTTGGGCTGGGTGGCCAGGGCCCGGGCGATCTCCAGCCGGCGCTGGAGGCCGTAGGGCAGAGAGCCGGCCACCTCGTCCTTCAGATGGGCCAGGTCCTGCTCCTCCAGCAGGGCCATGGCCTCCTCCCGCATGCGCTTCTCCTCGGCGCGGTTGAGGCGGAAGGTGGCGGAGAACACGTTCTGCTTGGCCCGCATGTGCTTGGCGATCAATACGTTGTCAAACACAGACAGGGCGGAGAACAGGCGGATGTTCTGGAAGGTGCGAGCGATGCCCAGGTGGGTGATCCGATCCGGCGTGGGCGAGAGGATCTTGTCCGTAAAGGCCAGGGGGTCCCGCTCCAGCTCCTTGGATTTCCGCTCCTCCAGGGCCTTGCCATAGTCGGCCTGCATCTGGGCCTTGACGGCCGGGTCCTGCTGGGCCTCGATGGCGGCCTTGGCCTCCGGGTCCTCCACGGAGAACCGGTCGGTGTACAGGTCTCCGTTCTCCCCCAGATAGCTCTTGGCCATCTTGCCCTGGGGATGGTTGCGGACCATGGGCTCTCCCAGGAAGGAGACCAGGCCGTTGGTGGGCTCATACACCCCGGTGATGCAGTTGAAGGCGGTGGTCTTGCCGGCGCCGTTGGGGCCGATGAGGGCCACGATCTCCCCCTTGTTTACCTCCAGGGACAGGTCGTTCACCGCCACCACGCCGCCGAACTGCATGGTGACGTGCTCCAGGCGGAGAATATTTTCCACGGAACTCATTTCGCCGCCTCCTTTACAGATGTTTTCTTGCGCAACAGCAGGTCGCTGAGCTCCTTGTCGCCCATGATGCCCCGGCGGAAGAAGAGGACCACCACCATGATGATGATGGAGAACACCACCATGCGGAAGCCGGTGCGGGCCAGCGGCACTTTCAGCGAGCCGGTGATAATGAACCAGGCCAGCCAGCACAGCAGGAGCAGGGCGACCAGCAGCACCAGCGCCTGTTTCCAGGTCTGATTGGCGCCCCGGCGGTCCCGGCGGATCAGCAGGGCGGCCCCGGCGATGACCACGGCGGCGAAGGCCACGATAAAGAGAATGCGTCCCGTCTCAGTGGGGGAGTCGAATACGATGGGGCTGTCCAGGAAGCGCAGCCACCACTCGGAGCAGGCCACGTACAGGAAGGTGGCGATGCAGGAGCCGGAGATGGAGCCGATGCCCCCGATGACCACGATGAGCAGGATCTCATAGGTCATGGTGGAGGTGTACACCTTGGCCTGGGCGTTGTTCACGAACATGGCGAACAGGGCGCCCCCCACCCCGGCAAAGAAGGAGGAGATGCAGAAGGAGAGCATCTTGTGCTTGGCCAGATTGATGCCCATGGCCTCGGCGGCGATCTCGTCCTCCCGGATGGCCTTGAAGGCCCGGCCGTAGGAGGAGTTGATGAGCATGACGATGACCGCGATGCACACAATGGCCACCAGGAAGGGGAAGAAGGTGGACAGGCGCAGGATCACCGCCCCGTTCTCGCCGGTGAGGTTGAAGTTGTTGAAGGTGGGGATCTGGGTGATCATGTTGGCGCCGTTGGTGACCGGGCCCAGGGCCGGCCACTGGAAGATGGCCCGGAGGATCTCCGCAAAGCCCAGGGTGGCGATGGCCAGATAGTCGCTCTTCAGCCGCAGCACCGGCAGGCCGATGAGGAAGGCGAAGAAGGCGGCCACGCAGCCACCCAGCAGAATGGCCAGCACCACGCCCAGGATGAGGCCCACGGGGCTGTCCACCCCGCCGAACAGGTCGGGCAGGGAGAAGGGCACCGCCGAGCCCCCGAACAGGTAGTACACCGTGTCCTTGGCGGACATGGGCACGGTGAGGATGGCGTAGGTGTAGGCGCCCAGGAGCATGAAGCCCGCCTGTCCCAGGGAGAACAGGCCGGTGAAGCCGTTGAGCAGGTTCATGGACACGGCCACCAGGGAGTACACCGCGCCCTTCTTCAGCACCACGAACAGCTGGCTGGTGGGGGCCAGGAAGTCGGGCACCGCGTTTGCGCCCAGCATGCCGCTGAGGTTCTCCAGCAGCACGGCCAGCGCCAGGAGCACCGCGGCCAGGATCAGGCCGGCCAGGGCGCCCTTTTTGCTTTTTCTCTCTTGAATCATGGTATGCGCTCCCTCCCTTAAACCTTGTCGGTGGCCTTTTCCCCGAAGATGCCGGTGGGCTTGAAGACCAGGACGATGATCAGCAGGGCAAAGGTGAAGGCGTCCACAAAGGTGGTGGCCCCCTCAAAGGGGAGGATCTTCACGAAGTTCTCGCAGATGCCGATGAGGAAGGCCCCGATGACGGCCCCGGGGATGGAGCCGATGCCCCCAAACACGGCGGCCACGAAGGCCTTCAGGCCGGGCATGGCGCCGGCGGTGGGGACGATGGCGGGGTAGGTGGTGAAGTAGAGCATGGAGCCCACCGCCGCCAGGGCGGAGCCGATGACAAAGGTCATGGAGATGACCGAGTTGATCTTGATGCCCATGAGCTGGCTGGTCTCAAAGTCCTTGGCCACCGC
>CASEKM010000119.1 GCA_949288405.1 uncultured bacterium
AGGGACTATAATAGAGACGCAAAAAATTTTTGTGCCGGGCCCTTTGCCGGGCCTGGAGCCAGAGAGGAGAGAGGGGCGGGGAGCGGTTCCCCGCCCGAGAGACCGTATGAAACTGTTTGCCTACGCCGTCCGGGAATTTGATGAGAAGCCCCTGTTTGACAAGTGGTGCGCCCAGCTGGGAGTGGAGTACGACTACAGCACCGAATACCCCACCCCGGAGAACATGGAGCTGGCCCGGGGCTACGACGCCATTAGCACCACCCCCTACGCCCTGGGGCCGGAGGACATCCGCCGCTTCCACGATATGGGCGTCAAGTACCTGGGGGCCCGCGCCATCGGCTTTGACCACTTCGACCTGCCCACCGCCAAGGAGCTGGGCATGCCGGTGACCCACGTGTTCTATCCCCCCAGCGGGGTGGCCAACTACGCCATCATGCTCATGCTCATGTGCTGCCGGAAGATGCGCCAGATCCTGGACCGGAACGTGGTTCAGGACTATACGCTGGAGGGCAAGATGGGCCGCGAGCTGTCCAACTGCACCGTGGCGGTGCTGGGCACCGGCAAGATCGGCGGCACCGTCATCCGGCACCTGTCCGGCTTCGGCTGCCGGCTGCTGGCCTACGACCTCTATCCCAACCCGGAGCTGGCCGCTCTGGCGGAGTACGCCGACCTGGACACCATCTGGCGGGAGGCGGATATCATCACCCTCCATATGCCCGCCAACCCGGAGGACCACCACATCATCAACGGGGAGAGCCTCTCCAAGATGAAGGACGGGGTCATCCTCATCAACACCGCCCGGGGCGACCTGATCGACACCGCCGCCCTCATCGAGGCCATCGAGCGCCGGAAGGTGGGGGCCGCCGCCCTGGACGTGCTGGAGCAGGAGAGCGGTCTGTACTACGCCGACCTGAAGACCGTCCCCATCCCCAACCACGACCTGGCCATTCTGAAGGCCTTCCCCAATGTGATCGTCACCCCCCACACCGCCTTCTACACCGAGGAGGCGGTGGAGTACATGGTGGCGGGCACCGTCAAGGGCCTGCTGGCCTGCGAGCAGGGGGGAGAGAACCCCTATCTGGTGCAGGGCTGACCTGCGCGCCATCAAAGCGCCGCCAAAATTTTCTTGACAGCCCCGCCGCCCATGTGGTACGCTACTGTCTGCACATAAGGGAGTAGTCGGCGCGCAAGCGTAACAAGGTCAACAGACTGAGCTCCGCCTCTGGAGTTCTGGCTTTGTTTTTCATGACGAGACTTATCTGTTCCACGGGGACAGATGGGTCTCGTCTTTTTTTGCGCCGGCGCGGGCCCGCGGCAGGGGGAGATGCCCAACCTCCGCCGCGGCCAACGATACGTTGAGGAGGAATTTTTACATGGGAATCGCGGAACTGTTTATTTTAGCCGTGGGGCTGTCCATGGACGCCTTTGCGGTGTCCGTCTGCAAAGGGCTGTCCGCCGGGCGGGTGACCCTGGGCCACGCCCTGACGGCAGGGCTCTGGTTCGGGGGCTTCCAGGCCCTGATGCCCTTCCTGGGCTGGCTGCTGGGGGTGCAGTTTCAGTCCGTCATCACCAGCATCGACCACTGGATCGCCTTCGTGCTCCTGGGCCTCATCGGCGCGAACATGATCCGGGAGTCCCGCAGCACCGAGGCGGAGGAGATGGAGGTCTCCTTCGGGGCGAAGGCCATGTTCCCCCTGGCGGTGGCCACCAGCATCGACGCCCTCACCGTGGGCATCACCTTCGCCTTTCTCAGCGCCCCCATCGCCCCCGCGGTGACCCTCATCGGGGTCATCACCTGTGTCCTGTCCGCCTTCGGCGTCAAGGCCGGCGGCGTGGTGGGGGAGCGGGGCAAGTCCTGGGCCGAGCTGGCCGGGGGCGTGGTGCTGATCCTCATGGGCACCAAGATCCTGCTGGAGCACCTGGGCATCCTGGGCTGACCGGCCTTCGCGCCGCACGGGGAGGGCCCGGCGGGCGCTCCATTGCGGAAGGTTTTCACCAAATCGAGCGGGACCGCACCTGGGTGCGGTCCCGCTCCGTCTTCTGTCAGACAAGCACGCTTATTATATTGACAAGTTTCATTATTTTTTTGCCAAGTGTACTTGACATAGCGGGCGCGGCGTGATAGGATAAGCTTACAGCAGAGGATGATCCCGCCTCCGCCCCAAGGCGCCGGGGCCGGGAGGGGGCCCGAGCTGGAAAGGAGCGTTTATGGATAAGAACGAAATCCTGGAAAAAAGCCGCCAGGAGAAAGAGGATGAGGGAGTCACCTACGCGGAGAACGAAGGCCGCCGGTATGGAGAGATCAGCTTTTGCCTGCTGATTATCGCGGTGTTGGTCTATGACTTCGCCAAGGGGCTGGACAACTATCTGCCCATGTCCCTGCTGTGGGCCTATCTGGCCGCCCAGGCCCTGGGCAAGTATCAGACCCGGCGGGAGCGCAAATTCCTCTGGGGGATCGTGTTCGGGGCCATTGCCTCCCTGTGCTTCCTGCTCTGCTATGTGCTGCGGACCTGGTAAGAAGGGGGCGAGGGTTTGGACGAACAGCTGGTTTTAAAAAACCGTTTGAAGGTGGCCCGGGCGGAGAAGGGCCTGTCCCAGGGGGACCTGGCTCAGCTGGTGGGCGTGTCCAGGCAGACCATCAGCTCTATTGAGACGGGGCAGTTCAACCCCACCGCCAAGCTGGCCCTGATCTTGTGCATCGCCCTGGACAAAAAATTTGAGGAGCTCTTCTACTTCGAGACATAAAAATTCCCGCCGGGATCTTCCGGCGGGAATTTTTATCAGATATGCTGGTGGACCTTGGCCAGCTCCTGGGCGATGTTCAGGGCGTGGTCGCCGATGCGCTCAAAGTCGGTGAGCAGCTCGGAGTAGAGGATGCCCGCCTCGGCGGAGCACGCCCCCTCTTGCAGGCGCCGCAGGTGGTTGCTGCGGTAGTCCCGGGTCATGTCGTCGATGCGCTGCTCCAGGGCGGACACCTGGGTGAGCCACTCCACCGTCCCCGCGCCGGGGGAGAGGAGCTGGGCCGCCGCCTCCATGCAGATGTCCCGCATGGCGGTGATCTCCTCCTGGGCCGCCTGGGAGAAGGAGATCTTCCGCTGGGTGAGCATCCGGGTGTATCCGGCCAGGTTGTCCGCGTGGTCCCCGATGCGCTCGATGTTGCCGGAGATGGTAAAAAAGCTGCTCAGGACGGCGGAGGCCTGCTGGTTGGTCTCATAGGCGATGACCTGGGACACCCGGAGGGAGATCTCCTTGTTCAAAAAGTCGATATACTCCTCCCGCTGCTCCACCTGGGCCAGCTCCTCCTCGTCCTGGTCCAGGACGGACCGGAAGCTGGCCTCGATGTTGTCCCGGGCCATGAGCAGCATCCGGTGGAGCTCATGCTGGAGCTGGTCCGTCTGGATGGCGGACACGCCCAGGTGGCTCTCCTTGCTGCCGGTGTGGATGGGGGTCAGGTACTCCAGGTGCATCTGCTCGTCCTTGTCCTCCGGCCGGTCGGGGAGGATCCGCACCGCCGCCTTGGCCAGATAGTTGCCCAGGGGCAGCAGGATCAGGGTGGTGGTGATGTTGAAGCAGGTGTGGGTAATGGCGATCTGTCCGGCGGGGGTGGCGGGCAGCACGCCCTCCAGGAAGCTGCCCAGGGCGCCGGGGAGTGCCAGACTGCCGTCGATCACCTGGGCGATGGGGAAGAGCAGGAACAGGGTGGTAAAGATACAGGTGCCGATGATGTTGAACATCAGGTGGATGATGGTGGTGCGCTTGGCGTTGCGGGTGGTGCCGATGGCCGCCAGGACGGCGGTGATGCAGGTGCCGATGTTCTGTCCGAAGAGGACGAACACCGAGTTGGCATAGGCGATGACTCCGCTGTTGGCCAGGGCCTGCAAGATGCCCACCGAGGCGGAGGAGGACTGGATGATGGCGGTGAAGACCGTGCCCGCCAGGATACCCAGCACCGGGTTGGAGAAGTTGGCCATGATGCCCACAAAGGCCTCGGAGTCCCGCAGAGGCTCCATGGCGGCGCTCATCATGTCCATGCCGATAAACAGCACGCCCAGTCCGGCGAAGATCTGTCCGATGTGCTGCAGCTGGGGATTTTTCACGAAGACCACCAGCACCACGCCGGCGAAGGCGATGAGGGGGGCCAGGGCCCCCACGTCCAGGGCGATGAGCAGTCCGGTGACGGTGGTGCCGATGTTGGCCCCCATGATGATCCAAACCGCCTGGTTCAGGGTCATCATGCCCGCGTTGACGAAGCCCACCACCATGACGGTGGTGGCGGAGGAGGACTGGATGACGGCGGTGATGGCCGCCCCCACCAGCACTCCCAAAAACCGGTTGGCGGTGAGGCGCTCCAGGATCTGCTTCATCCGGCTGCCCGCCGCGGCCTCCAGGCCGGAGCTCATCATCTGCATGCCGTATAAAAACAGGGCCAGGCCCCCCAACAGGCTTAAAAAGTCTGTCATCTGCATAAACTTGAAATCCTCTCTTTCTCTCGTTTCTCTCTCATTCCTAAACAGCTGTGGCCGGCCCCGGCCCCTCCCCCGGAGGAGCGGCGGCCGCAATGGCGCCCGTTCTGCTGGCGTTAGTGTGCCGGGCTTTGCCGGAAAATATAAAAAGGCACAGCCCGCGGCGCTGTTTTTCAACCGCTCCGCAGGTCATGCCAGTGTCGTCCTATGAACTTGAAACAGGCCGTTCCCCGCCGGCCCGGGTACCGATGCTCCCATGGCATTGTTACCTCTCTGCATACAGCATTGCTCTCTTAACACGTTCTTTATTATAGGGCCCCGCCCCCGCTCCGTCAACGAATTTTACTTATATTTAACATTCCTCAAACATTTTTCCATGGTTCAGACAAAAAGGCTCGTCCGCCGCCCCCCGCCCCCGGGCAATTTCCCCCACGAAGCAGAAACAGGCGCGGGGCCGGAGCTCCCTCCGGTCCCGCGCCTGCGGCTCTCTCCCGGGTCCTCAGACCGGGGCGGCGGCGGCATATCCCCCGCCCGGGCGCTGGATGTAGAGGGTCCCGTCCGGGCCCTCCCACAGCATGCAGCCGGCGTACTCCCGCCGGGCGGTGTACAGCGCCTCCCGGCTGCTCTCCCCCTCCAGGAAGAGCACCCCCAGCTGGCGGCTGCCCTGGGGCAGGGAGGAAAGGGTCTCCCCGGTGAGGCGGAAGGCCCCGTCCGGGGTGCGCAGGTCCGCCTGGGCAGAGCCTCCGGCCGCCTCGGGCTCGG
>CASEKM010000120.1 GCA_949288405.1 uncultured bacterium
GTGCTGTGGGACGAGCGGCGCACCACCATCGACGCCCACCGCATCCTCTTTGACGCGGGGAAGAACGCCAAAAAGCGGAAAAAGACGGTGGACGCGGTGGCGGCCTCCCTGATTTTAGAGGGCTATCTCACCTTTCGGAGAAATCAGGGGTAAAACGAGAGAAAGAGGGGATTTGACATGCTGCTGGTCCAGGTGACCTATACCATGCTGCCCGGAAAACGGGATGAATTTCTGAAGCGCGTGCGGGAGACGGGGATCTTAAGCGCCATCCGGGGGGAGGAGGGCTGTCTGGGATACTCCTACTACCTGCCCGAGGAGGAGGACGGCACCCTGCTGCTTCTGGAGCGGTGGAGCGGCGCCCAGGCCCAAAAGGCCCACATGGCCACCCCCCATATGGCCCAAATGGCGCAGATGAAGCCGGAGTACATCAGCGGCACACAGATCGTCTCCTGGGAGACGGAGGACTGACGTGATTTCCCGCCGGAGGGCGGATCATTTTGTGAGGAGGAGATTTCCATGAACGTAAAAACTGTCTGGGCCGTCTATTTCAGCGGCACCGGCACCACCGAGAAGGTGGCCGCCACCCTGGCCAAGGATCTGGCCCAGCGCCTGGGGGCCGGGTATGATACTTACTGCTTCAACCTGCCCGCCGCCCGGGAGAAGGACCTGACCTTCGGCCCGGAGGACCTGGTGGTGCTGGGCACGCCCGTGTACGCCGGCCGGGTGCCCAACCTGATCATGCCCTATATCCGGGACCACATCAAGGGCAGCGGCGCCCTGGGCGTTCCCGTGGTGCTGTACGGCAACCGGAACTATGACGACGGCCTGATGGAGCTGCGCAACCTGATGCGGGACAACGGCATCATGCCGGTGGCCGGCGGCGCCTTCGTGGGGGAGCACTCCTTCTCCAAGATCCTGGGCGCTGGCCGCCCCGACGGGGAGGACATGGCCCTGGTGGCCCAGCTGGGGGAGAAGGCCGCCGAGAAGGTGAAGGCCCTGGCGGAGGTCCCCGCCGAGGCGGTGGCCGTCAACGGCTGCGACCCCATCCGCCCCTACTACACCCCCCGGGACCGCCACGGGGAGCCCATCAAGGACTTCCTGAAGGCCAAGCCGGTGACCGACCCGGACAAGTGCGTCAAGTGCGGCCTGTGCGCCCGCCTGTGCCCCATGGGCTCCATTGACCCCAGCGACGTGTCCAACGTGGCGGGCAAGTGCATCAAGTGCTGCGCCTGCGTGAAGAAGTGCCCCATGGGCGCCAAGTACTTCGACCACGAGGGCTACCTGTACCACCAGCACGAGCTGGAGGACCAGTACGCCGGCCGCCGCGCCCCCAGCGAGATCTTCGTGTAAGACATCCAAAGACTTGAGTTACTTGGGGCCGGCTTTCCAGCCGGCCCCTCGTTATTGGCAGGAGGATCAGTGTGAGGGAACATAACTTGACAGAACAACGGGAGACCCTGTGCCGCATCTGCCATCTTCTGTATGACCGGGGCCATGCAGTGGGCCACGACGGCAACGTGTCCCTGCGGGTGGGGGAGGACCGGCTCCTCATCACCCCCTCGGGGGTGTGCAAGGGCCGGATGGAGCCGGACATGCTGGTGGTGTGCGGCCTGGATGGGGCGGTGCTGGAGGGGGAGCGCTACCCCTCGTCGGAGATTGCCATGCACCTGGAGGTGTACCGGCAGCGGCCCGACGTGGGGGCGGTGGTCCACGCCCATCCGCCGGCGGCCACCGCCTTCGCCGTGTGCCGCAAGCCGCTGACCCGGGCCTACCTCATCGAGACAGTGAGCGGTCTGGGGGAGGTGCCGGTGGCCCCCTTCGCCATGCCCTCCACCCGGGAGGTGCCCGAGTGCATCCGGCCCTATGTGACGGGGCACAGCGCCCTGCTGCTGGCCAACCACGGGGCCCTGACCTGGGGCCGGGACCTGTGGGAGGCCTTTGACCGCATGGAGATTTTGGAGCAGACCGCCAAGATCTACGCCCAGGTCCAGCTGCTGGGGGGCGGCGTGGAGCTGACGGCGGAGGAGCAGGCCCGGCTGCTGTCCCTGTCCGGCCGGTACCAGCGGCTGGCGGGCCGGCGGGAGCCGGAGGAGGGAGGAACCCATGAAACCGTGTGAGGTGGTGAACGTCCGCCTGGGGGCGGGGGAGGGCAGCGTGGTCTTGCTGGACCAGACCCAGCTGCCCAACCGGGTGGTCTACCGGGAGGTATCCGCATTGGAGGACATGGTGGAGGCCATTCAGACCCTGCGGGTGCGGGGGGCCCCGGCCATCGGCGTCTTTGCCGGGTACTGTCTGTATGTGCTCGCCCGGCAGCTGGAGGGGCGGGGGCTGGAGGGCCCCGCCTTCCAGCGGGAGCTGGAGCGGCAGGGGGAGGTCCTTGCCGGCGCCCGGCCCACGGCGGTGAATCTGGCCTGGGCGGTGGGGCGGCTCACCCGCCGGGCCGCCGCTATGGCCGGAGCTACCGCGGGGGATATCGTCTCCGCCCTGGGGGAGGAGGCCCGGGCCATCCGCCGGGAGGACGAGGAGATGTGCCTGCGCATTGCGGAGCACGGCCTGTCTCTGGTGAAGGCCGGAGACGGGATCCTGACCCACTGCAACGCCGGGCCCCTGGCCACCTCAAAATACGGCACCGCCCTGGGCCCCATCCTGCTGGGACAGGAGCGGGGGGTCCCCCTGCGGGTGTACGCCGACGAGACAAGGCCCCTGCTCCAGGGGGCCCGGCTCACCGCCTGGGAGCTGCAGCAGGCGGGGGTGGACGTGACCCTCATCTGTGACAACATGGCCTCCATGGTGCTGAAAAACGGGTGGGTCCAGGCCTGCTTTGTGGGCTGTGACCGGGTGGCCGCCAACGGGGACACGGCCAACAAGATCGGCACCAGCGGCGTGGCCATTCTGGCCCGCCACTACGGCGTCCCCTTCTATGTGCTGGGCCCCACCTCCACCGTGGACCTGAGCTGCCCCGACGGGGACCACATCCCCATTGAACAGCGGGACGGGGAGGAGCTGCGCTCCCTGTGGTACCGGGAGCCCATGGCCCCGGCGGGGGTGAGGTGCTATAACCCCGCCTTCGACGTCACCGACCACAGCCTGATCACCGCCATCGTCACCGAGAGGGGCGTCTGCCGCCCGCCCTTTGTCCAGTCCCTGCGGGCGGCCTGCGGGGCGGAGGGGGGAGCGAAAAAACAAATTTCCCCTTGACAAACCCCGCCGTCTTGGCTAAAATGGGGGTCAGTAAATGCGAAGACGGGAAAAAAGACACGGACAGTCCCCTTCAGAGAGCCGGTGGGCGGTGTGAACCGGCGCGGGCGCCTGTGTGTATAACTGGTCCCTGAGCAGTCCGCCTGAATCGTTCAGTAGGGCGGGACGTGTGGCCCCGTTACCGGCCGCGGCCTTGTTGGAGGCTTAGAGGGCCGTCCGGGCGACCGGCGGCTGAACCAGGGTGGTACCGCGTGTCATATCCACGCCCCTGACTTGAAAAAGTCGGGGGCGTTTTTCGTGCCCCCGCGACCCGGCCCGCGCCCAACCGCGGGACCATCATGCAGGAGGTTTCCCTACTATGAATCCAGGCTACAAAAAGTACATTCCCTTCCAGCCCCAGAAGATCGTGGGCCGCACCTGGCCCGACAAGGTCATCACCAAGGCCCCCACCTGGTGCTCCGTGGACCTGCGGGACGGCAACCAGGCCCTGGTGGACCCCATGAATCTCCAGGAGAAGCTGGAGTATTTCCACACCCTCATCGACATCGGCATCAAGGAGATCGAGATCGGCTTCCCCTCCGCCAGCGAGACGGAGTACGAGATCTGCCGGGAGCTCATCGAGGGGGGTCGAGGGGGGCCACATCCCCGACGACGTGACCATCCAGGTGCTGGTCCAGGCCCGGGAGCACCTGATCAAAAAGACCTTTGAGGCCATCCGGGGCGCCAAGCACGTGATCCTCCACTTCTACAACTCCACCTCCACCCTCCAGCGGAAGGTGGTCTTCCACATGGACACCGACGGCATCACCAAGATCGCCACCGACGCCGCCGACCTGATTTACGAGATGTCTAAGCCCCTGATCGAGGAGGGCATGGACCTGCGCTTTGAGTACTCCCCCGAGTCCTTCATGGGCACCGAGATGGACTACGCTGTGGAGATCTGCCAGGCGGTGCTGGACCACCTCCACGCCACCCCGGAGAACAAGGTGATCCTGAACCTGCCCACCACCGTGGAGAACTGCATGCCCAACCAGTTTGCCGACATGCTGGAGTACTTCATCCGCAAGCTGCCGGGCCGGGACAGCGCCATCATCTCCCTGCACCCCCACAACGACCGGGGCACCGGCGTGGCCACCGCCGAGATGGGCCTGCTGGCCGGGGCCGACCGGGTGGAGGCCACCCTCTTCGGCAACGGCGAGCGCACCGGCAACGTGGACATCGTCACCCTGGCCATGAACATGTACACCCAGGGGGTGGACCCCCAGCTGGACTTCTCCAATATGAACAAGGTCAAGGAGATGTTCGAGCGCACCACCAAGATGCCCGTGGGCGACCGGCAGCCCTACGCCGGCAAGCTGGTGTTCACCGCCTTCTCGGGCAGCCACCAGGACGCCATCAACAAGGGCACCCAGTATATGAAGGAGTCCGACTCCGACTTCTGGGAGATCCCCTATCTGCCCATCGACCCCGCCGACGTGGGCCGGGAGTACGAGCCCATCATCCGCATCAACTCCCAGTCTGGCAAGGGCGGCGCCGCCTACATCATGGAGCACAACTTCGGCTTCGATCTGCCCAAGGCCATGCACCCGGAGTTCGGCCACATCGTCCAGGTGGAGACCGACCTGGTGGGCAAGGAGATCTCCCCGGAGCGCATCAACGAGCTGTTCCACCAGGAGTACATCGAGGCCAAGGAGCCCTACAAGATGCTCAAGCACGCCTTTGAGGAGACGGTGGACGCCGAGGGCCACTCCCACGTGGCCTTCCGGGGCACCCTCCAGCACACCGACACCATCTTCGACGTGGCCGGCGAGGGCAACGGCCCCATCGACGCCTTCTTCCGGGCCATCCAGGGGGAGCGCATGGACCACTACACCTTCCTGGACTACAAGTCCCACGCCATCACCAACGGCTCCGACTCCCAGGGCGTGGCCTATATCCTCCTCCAGGACCAGCGGGACGGCAAGAAGTACTGGGGCGTGGGCCTGTCCCACAACATCAACCTGGCCCCCCTCCGGGCCATCCTGTCCGCCATCAACCGCTCCAAGCGGAAGTAAATCCGCCGCAGCGCTCAGCGCGCCGGGCTCCCACACAGGGCCCGGCGCGCTGTTTTGCCGCCCCGCCCGGCGGCGGAAGGCTGCGCCAGGGGAGGGGGCGGTTTTTGCCCTTGATATTTACAAACCGGGCAAAAGACGGTATACTAGCTAGGCTGAACAGCGATACCCATACAGAAAGGAACCCTGAATCTATGCGCATGCGTGCCTTTGCGGCCCTGACCCTGGCCGCGGCCCTGGTGCTGTCCGGGTGCGGAGCCGCCGGGGGAGCGGGGGAGGAGCCCCCCCGCCTCACCGTCCTGGCCACCACCTACCCGGTGTATCTGGCCGCCCAGGCGGTGACTGAGAGGGTGGACGGGGTGGCGGTGGAGCGGCTGAATACCGGGGAGGTGTCCTGCCTCCACGACTACACCCTGACGGTCACCGATATGAAAAAGATCGAGAAGGCCGACGTGGTCGCCCTGAACGGGGTGGAGCTGGAGGAGTTCATGGAGGACGCCCTGGCCGCCTCCCGCGCCCCGGTGATCGACTGCTCGGAGGGGGTGGCCCTTCTGGAGAGCGCCGGCCACGTCCACCAGGAGGGGGAGGAGGGCCACGACCACGGCCACTTCGACCCCCACTACTGGATGGACCCGGACAACATGGTCCGGGTGGTGGAAAATCTCTCCGCCGGGCTGAGCCAGGCCGACCCGGCTTACAGCGGGCAGTACCGGGAGAATGCCGGCAGCGCCGGGGCGGAACTGCGGAACTTCGGCGTCACAGCCCGGGAGACGCTGACCGCCGCGCTGGAGGAAAACGGGGTGGAGGCCGGCGGCCTGGTCACCTTCCACGACGGCTTCCAGTATTTCGCCCGCGCCTTCGGCCTGCCCCTGCTGGCCTCCATCGAGGAGGAGGAGGGCAGCGAGGCCAGCGCCAAAGAGATCGTGGAGATCACCGCCCTGGTGAAGGAGCACCGCCTGCCGGTGATCTTCACCGAGGTCAACGGCTCCGACGCCACCGCCCGCGCCATTTCCCGGGAGACCGGGTGCGCCGTCGACCAGCTCACCATGCTCATGGACGGCCCGGCGGAGGGAGCGCTGGACAACTATTGCCAGGGGATGACGGCCAACCTCGCCGCCATCGCCAACAGCTTCGCGGGAGAGGAGGTCCTTACCGCGCCATGAGAAAGATCAAACACGGAAGGGTGTCGGGCAGCTGCTCCGACGCCTGCTGCCTGAAGCTGGAGGGGGTGTCCGTCCACATCCAGGGGGAGGAGATCCTGGAGGACGTGTCCTTCCACCTCCACTGCGGGGAGATCGCCGCCCTCATCGGCCCCAACGGGGCGGGCAAGTCCACCCTGTTCCGCAGCGTGCTGGGACAGCTCCACTACCAGGGGAACATCACCTTCTCCCCCGCGGGGGGGCCGGCCATCCGCCTGGCCGACGGGACGGTGATGGGGGGGACCCGGCCCCTCATCGGCTATGTGCCCCAGTCCCCCACCTTTGACCGGGGGGACCCGGTGTCAGTTCTGGATTTCTTCACCGCCGCCACCTCCAGGTGGCCGGTGTGCCTGCCCATCCCCCCAAAATACCGGGAGCGGTGCCGGAAGTGCCTGGAGCGGGTCCACGGGGGCGACCTGCTGGACAAGCCCATGGGGGGCCTGTCCGGGGGACAGCTCCAGCGGGTGCTGCTGGCCCTGGCCCTGGAGCCGGTGCCCCACATTCTGATTCTGGACGAGCCCCTGTCCGGGGTGGACATCGAGGGGGAGCACCAGCTGCTGGACATGCTGGACGAGCTGCGCACCGAGTACGACCTGTCTATCCTGCTGTCCACCCACGACTTTGCCACTCTGGACCAGTTTGCCGACAAGGTGATCTTGCTCAACAAGCGCATTTTGAAGGTGGGCGCCCCGGAGGAGGTGGTCTCCTCCCCGGAGTTTTACGAGACCTTCCACCTGCGCATGGGCCGAAAGGGGGACGCGTAATGGAACTCTGGTACGCGATCGTGGACCTGCTCCCCTTTGAGTGGGCGGAGCCGGGCTCCATGTTCTTTATGAAAAACGCCCTGCTGGCGGTGCTCATCATCTCCCCCCTGTTCGGGGTGCTGTCCACCATGGTGGTCCACAGCCGCATGTCCTTCTTCTCCGACGCCCTGGGCCACTCCGCCTTCACCGGCATGGCCATCGGGGCCCTGTGCGGCTTTGCCGAGCCCACCGGGGCGGCGGTACTGTTCGCCGTGGTATTCGCCCTGCTGTTCAACCTGGTGCGGCGGCGGACGGTGCTGGCCAGCGACACGGTGATCGGGGTGTTCTCCTCCACCGCCGTGGCCCTGGGCATCTTCATCTCCACCCTGGGGGGGCGGTCCTTCACCAAGTTCAACTCCCTGCTCATCGGGGACATCCTCTCCGTGGAGCCCTCCAAGCTGGGGGTGCTGGCCCTCATCCTGCTGCTGGTGCTGGCCCTGTGGGGGCTGTCCTTCAACCAGCTGATGCTCTCCGCCGTCCACCCCGCCCTGGCGGACAGCCGGGGGGTGCGGGTGTTCTGGCAGGAGACCGTCTTCTCCGTGGCCATCGCCGTGGTGGTCACCCTGTCCATGACCTGGGTGGGCCTGCTGGTGATCAACTCCCTGCTGGTCCTGCCGGCGGCCTCCGCCCGGAACGTGTCGAGAACGATGTTTCAGTACCACCTGGTCTCCCTGCTGGGGGCGGTGCTGGCGGGGATCGCCGGGCTGATGACCTCCTACTACAAGGGCTCCTCCGCCGGAGCGGCCATCACCCTGTACCTGGCGGTGTGGTTCTTCTTCACCTTCCTTCTGCGCAAGAAGGGGTGAGGGGGCGCTCCCGGCACACACGTTTGATTTTTTGTAGGGGCGGGTCCATGACCCGCCCGCGGGCCGGTCTGGGACCGGACCCTACGGAATCCCCCGCCCCTTCGGGGCTCTCTATCCCTTTTGGCCTTCAGCCATTTCCCCCTGATAGGGGGAATCGTTCCCCCTTTGTGACCCCGCTTACAAGGCTTCTGATCCACATAGTCCCCTGCTTTGAGCGGCGGGGGACTATTTTCATACGTTCAAAGACCCGGGGAGAGAACGGATGGGCGGCGCCCGTCCGTTTGGGGCCGCCCGCCCCCGCCGGTGTCAAAGGCCGCCCCCCGGTCATATACTACAGTACAATCTCACAGAGGGGAGGCGCGTGATATGGGCATCGTGGTGGTACGGTCCCCCAAATGCCTGCGGGGGCTGCTGCGCAGGCTGTTCGGCCTGAAGGGCTGAAAACCGAACATATCTTCTCCCACCGGCGCATATAGTGTCCCAAAGCCAAGCCGCGGGGACCGCGGACACGGATGGAAAAGGGAGAGGAACCGTATGGAACTGGAATTTGACCGGGATGTGATCCAAGGCTGCGAGGTGCTGGCAGACGGGACCGTCTGCCAGGAGGAGACGCTGGAGTCCATCGTGCCGGACGCCTGTCCGGACATTTTACGCATCGTGGCGGTGTGCGGACAGGCGGCCCTCAACGGCAAGCAGGCCAAAGAGGGGCTGGCCCAGGCCAGCGGGACGGTGCGGGCGGTGATCCTGTACCAGCCCGAGGCGGGGGGAGGGCTGCGCCGCATGGAGGCGGCCCTGCCCTTCACCGCCCAGCTGGAGGCCCCCGGCCTCACGGACCGGGGACCAGTACAGGCCTGCGTCCGCCTGCGGGGGGCGGAGGCCCGGGCCCTGA
>CASEKM010000121.1 GCA_949288405.1 uncultured bacterium
GGAAGCCGGAAAAGCCTCCGCCGCCGAAGCCGCCCCCCGGACCGCCGGGACCCCGGGGCCCTCTGGGCGGGGGAGGCGGGGGACGCCGCCACCGCCGCCGGTACCATCCCCAGCCGGGGCCGTGCCAGAACAGGATGGGCCGGAACACATAGGGGGGATTCACCACCCCGTAGTACCGCTGGCGGTAGCTGGAGTAGCGCAGGCTGTCCAGAATGCTGGCGATGAAGATGAGGACCACCACCAGCACCACCGCGCCGAAGATCAGCTCTCCCCCGCTGCGGCCCCCGTAGCCGCCGGAGCTGTTGTCCAAATAGCCCAGGCCGAAGTTGTCCAGGTAGAACTGGTTGACGCCGCCGAACAGCTCCAGCACCCCCGCTCCGAAGTCGCCGGACATGGCGTCCTCGTACAGGTACCGGTCCAGATAGGAGCTCACCTGGCTGTCCGTCATGGGGTAGTCGGGGCCCACCGCCAGATAGCAGTCCCCGGTGCCCGCGTCCACCACCAGGATGCCGTCGGCGGAGGCCAGCTGGATCTCCGTCCCCAGGTCATAGGCGTAGTCGGCGATGTCCTCCGACAGGGAGGGCACCGTGGCCACGGCGATGAGGCTGTCGTACCGCTCCACCCAGTTGGCGTTGTAGAGGGCGATCTGCTCCTCCTGCTGGGGCGTGAGCACGTCCGCCCCGTCGCTGATCCAGACGGCGTAGGAGCCGGCGTCCAGCGAGGGGTCCAGCTCCGCCGAGGGGGGCGGCGCTTCCTCCGCCTGTCCGCCCCGCTGCAGGCCGATGAACACCCCGGCGGCGATCATCACCAGGGTCAGAGCCACAGCTACACCGGTTTTTTGGAAAAGTTTCATGGCGTCTCCATTTCTCAAGTATGACATTTCCGTAGTCCCAGTTCTTTTGTATGTTCCCGCCCCCTGCGGGGGCGGGAACACCAAGGAAAACTTTGAACTTGGGAACACGAATTAGAATTGGGCATTTCCGTAAAAAAGCTCCCTGATTCCGGGACAGAAACCGCGGTCCAAGCGCGCCCCCTCATCCGTCGCGGCCGCGCCGCCTTCTCCCTGGAAAAGGAATGCTTGCGGGAGGGGCAAGCCCCTCCCCTACGGCGTAACCGAAACGATTTCGGAGTCGGGTAGGGGAGGCCCTTGGGCCTCCCGCCGTCAACGGACCAAGGACCGTTGGTTCGGCAGAGCCAGGCGCTGTTGTGGAACCGTAGCAACGACAATTTTTGCAGACTCAGCCCCCAGTGGGGCGGCAGGAATTTAGACCAGCCACTCAGATTTTGCGCGCCGGAAATTTTCTGCCTGACCCAAGGGGTAACCCCCGTAATGGGGGTCTGGGGGTAAGGCGAATATGAGCGCGGAGCGCTCATCCTGAGCCGTCCCCCAGCGTCTTTTGGTTCCTTTTCCACGGGGAAAAGGAACTCGCCCCGCAGGGCGAAACCCCGCAATATAAGGCGTCGAAATCCCCGCGGTCAAAAATAGAAATCAGCCTCTCAGCTCCAGCAGCTTCTGCTTCAGCTCGCCCTCGATCCTTCCCAGCTCCGCCTCGGCCTCTCTGCGCTTCTGGCTGCCCTCGGTCTGGATCTTCATCACCTCGTCCAGGGTGGAGATGAGCTGCTCGTTGGTGTGCTGCAGGGTCTTGATGTCCACCACGGAGCGCTCGGCCTCCCGGGCGGTCTCGATGGTGCCCATCTTCAGCATGTCCGCGTTCTTCTGCAGCAGCTGGTTGGTCATCTCGGTGACGGCGGACTGGGCCTGGGTGGCCTGGCGGGAGTGCTCCAGCCCCAGGGCCAGCACCATCTGGCTCTTCCACAGGGGGATGGTGTTCACCAGGGAGGACTGGATCTTCTCCAGCATCAGCTCCAGGTCGTGGACCTTCTTTTCAAAGCGGCTGCACAGGTTGGCAAAGTCGTTGTAGGCCTGGGCGTCCTCCTGGGCGCCGGACTGGGCGGCCTTTTTCTTCATCTCCTCCAGGTCATGGGTGCGTAAATACTCCAGGCGCTTCTTGCCGGCGATGATATACATGGTCAGCTCTTTATAGTACTTGGTGTTCAGCTCGTACATCTGGTCCAGCATGGCGATGTCCTTCATCAGCACCACCTGGTGGTCCTCCAGGGCGTGGACGATCTTGTCCACGTTCACCTCGGCCTTGGCATAGCTGGCCTTCAGGGCCTCCAGCTTGTTGCGCTTCTTCTTGAAGAAGCCGAAGATGCCCCCCTCGTCCTCCTCCTCGCCGAAGCCCTTCAGCTCCACCACCAGGGCGGACAGGGCCTGTCCCACCTCGCCCAGGTCCTTGGTGCGCACGCTGTTCAGGGCGTTCTCCGAGAAGGAGGCGATGTTCTTCTGGGCGGCGGAGCCGTACTGGAGCACCAGGTTGGCGTCGGTGACGTCGATCTTCTGGGCAAACTCGTCCACCATCTTCCGCTCCGCCTCGGTGAGCATGGACTCGTCCAGCTTCACCGCGTTGGCCTCCCGCTGCTTCTGGCGCTCCTCCTCAGAGAGGGCGCTCTCACCCGCCGCCGGGGCGGCCTGGGCGGCCTCTCCCCCCAACGTGAGGGTGGGGGCCTCCGGCGCGGCGGGGGCGGTGGCCGCAGCCGCGTCCGCCTCCGGGGTCAGAGTCAGCTGAGGGGTCATATCCAGATTATCGCTCATGGTCGTGTTCCTCCTAAATATCCTGATTGGATTCTTTTTGATGCGTTTTGTCATATCGGAGCCAGCTGATCAGCCAGCACGTCCCGTTTACCATCCAGCACACCGCCAGCAGGGCGGCCAGCCTCCATCCATCGGCCCCAAAGGCCCACTCCCGCCATGTTTGAAACACGCTCAGAGCGGCACAGACAAAAGCCAGCGCCGCAAAGATCAGCCTCCGGCACTTCTCCCTCTTCACACGCTCCCGCTCCTCTCCAGTCCTCCGCACTCACAGTTCCAGGGTGGTCCCCTCTCCGGAGGTCTTGGGCCGCTCCGGTCCGCTCAGCCCCTCCTGGGCCAGCAGGTTCTCCATCACGGTGATGTCGGTGGAGATGTCCATGGCCTCCGCCCCAAAGAGGGCGTCCAGCTGCTTGTCGAAGGCCTGTACGATGGTGCCCATCATGGCCTCCACCTTGGCCTTGGTGGCGTCGATATTCTCCCCGGAGATGCCCACCGCGTCCATCCGGTCATAGGCGTTGAGAATTTTCAGGGTGGTGGGCAGGAAGTAGTTCAAAAACCGCCGGATCTGGGGGAGCTTCTTGGGCTCCTGGATCACCTGGTCGATGATCTGCCGGGTGACCTCCTCCAGGTGGTCGATCTGGGCGGAGATGGTCTCGTCCTCGATGCTGTCGTTGAGGCGGCGCATCTCGCTCAGGGCCCGGTCCCGCTCCAGGATCAGCTTGTCGATCTCCGGGTTGCCGGTGGTCTGGGCCTGCCGCTTCCGGCGGGCTTCCTCCTCCTTCTCCCGGCGCTCCCGCTCCTCCCGGTCCTTCTGGGCCTGCTCCCGGGCGGCGTGGGCCGCCTCGGCCTTCTTCCGGGCCTCCTGGTCCTCCTCGCCGGGGAGCTGGTACTGCTTGTCCGGGAAGATGGCCTTTCCCAAAATAAAGACAGCTGCGGACACCACGGCGCACAGCACATAGTCCCCCGGCCGGTACAGGGAGAAAAACAGCCCGAACACCAGCCACACTGCCCCCGCCAGATAGATGGGGATCACCGAGTGTTTTGTACGCTTTGCCATGGCGCGCTCCTTCCCCGGCCCGCGGCTGCGGGGCCGGACATTCTGCCCTCATTGTACCATTCTGCCGGGGAGGGGTCAAGAAAATTCCCGGCAAACCGGGGCTCTCCATTGACTTTGCCCGGCTGATTCGCTATCATGGTTGATATTGATTCTTTTAACAGCAAAGGAGCCACGGAACCCACTATGACCCTCGACCAGTTCAAAGCTGCCCGCAGCGTATTGCAGGGCGTCATCCGCCAGACCAGCCTCATCCACTCCCCCGCCCTGTCCAAGGCCTGCGGCAATCAGGTGTACTTAAAGCCGGAAAATATGCAGGTCACCGGGGCCTATAAGATCCGGGGCGCCTACTACAAGATCAGCACCCTGTCCCAGGAGGAGAAGGAGCGGGGCCTCATCACCGCCTCCGCCGGCAACCACGCCCAGGGCCTGGCCTACGCCGCCCAGGCCGCCGGCGTGCCCGCCACCATCGTCATGCCCACCACCACCCCCCTGGTGAAGGTGAACAACACCAAGGACTACGGGGCCAAGGTGATCCTCCACGGGGAGGTGTTCGACGAGGCGGCGGACAAGGCCGCCCAGCTCTCCCAGGAGGAGGGCCTCACCTACGTCCACCCCTTCAACGACCTGGGGGTGGCCACGGGACAGGGCACCATCGCCTATGAGATCTTCCAGGACCTGCCCGACGTGGACGTGATCCTGGTGCCCATCGGGGGCGGCGGACTGGCCGCCGGCGTGTCCACTCTGGCCAAGCTCCTGAACCCCAACGTCACCGTCATCGGGGTGGAGCCCGAGGGGGCCGCCTCCATGAAGGCCAGCCTGGAGGCCGGCCATGTGGTCACCCTGCCCACCGCCAACACCATCGCCGACGGCGTGGCGGTGAAGACCCCCGGGGACCTGGTCTTTCCCTATGTACAAAAGAACGTGGACCACGTGATCACCATCCCGGACAACGAGCTGGTGGAGGCCTTCCTGGACGTGATGGAGAAGCACAAGATGGTGGTGGAGAACGCCGGACTGCTGCCGGTGGCCGCCCTGAAGCACCTGGACGTGAAGGGCAAGAATGTGGTCTCCGTCCTGTCCGGGGGCAACATGGACGTGATCACCATGGCCTCCCTGGTGCAGCACGGCCTGATCATCCGGGGGCGCATCTTCACCTTCTCCGTGCTGCTGCCCGACCGGCCCGGCGAGCTCATGCGGGTGTCCGCCCTGCTGGCCCAGCACAACGGCAACATCATCAAGCTGGAGCACAACCAGTTTGTCAACATCAACCGCCAGAACGGCGTGGAGCTGAAGGTCACTCTGGAGGCCTTCGGCCTGGACCACAAGCGGGAGATCCTGGACAGCCTGCGGAAGGAGGGCTACACCGTCCGCGAGGTGATGACCGCCGACTTCTATAACTGAGTCAGACAAAACTCCTGCCGCCCGCCGGAGGGAAAATCTCCCATCCGGCGGACGGCTATCAAAAGCGGCAGGCTCCCGGACCAGGCCGGGCGGACAGTGGGGCCGTGGGAGCGGCCTGGAGCGCACCTGGCGTCCGGAGCGCACACGCAGAGAGCGGCAAGCCGCTCCTGCCTCCGCCCCCTATCCTATGCACCGGGGCAGCGGATTGCCCCCAGAAGACCAGCACCCCTATTTTGACAAATCATTTTGGAAAGTGAGGATCCTTACCATGATCAAAATCGCTCCCTCCATCCTCTCGGCTGACTTCTGCAACTTAGAGCGGGACATCCAGCGGGTGTCCTCCGCCGACTACCTCCACGTGGACGTGATGGACGGCGCTTTCGTGCCCAACATCACCATCGGTGTTCCGGTGCTCAAATCCATCCGGAGCCACACGGACATGTTTCTGGACGTCCACCTGATGATCGAAAAGCCGGTGCGCTACATCGAGGCCTTTGCCAAAGCGGGGGCCGATCTGCTCTCCGTCCATCTGGAGGCCGACCACCCCACCCAGATCGCTCAGGCCCTGAAGGCCATGGGGGAGTGCGGAGTGAAAAAGGCGGTGGCCCTGCGGCCCATCACCAAGGCGGAGGCCATCCTCCCCTACCTGGAGGAGCTGGACCTGGTGCTGGTGATGACTGTGGAGCCCGGTTTCGGCGGACAGGCCTTCATGGAGTCCCAGCTGGACACCATCCGCCAGGTGCGCGCCCTCATCGAGCAGTACAACCCCGCCTGCGAGCTGGAGGTGGACGGGGGCATCGCCCCCAAGACCGCCCCCCTGGTGGTGGAGGCGGGGGCCAACGTGCTGGTGGCCGGCTCCGCCGTGTACGGCGCGGCGGACATCCCCGCGGCCATCCAGGCTCTGCGGGTGTAAGGGGGCAGGAGCACCTGCCATGCTGGAGTATAAAATTCTCACCGCCAACAGCTTGGAACAGGCAGAACAGGTCATGAACGACATGGCCCGGGCCGGGTGGCGGACCGTCAGCTTCACACCCGACCCGTTCAGCTTCCCCGCCGGTTTCCCGGTCGGCACCAGTTACGCCATTGTTTTGGAACGGGAAGCCTGAGCTTTAATAATTGTTTTATTTTATGATTCCGGAGGTCCTACCCCATGCAGTATTTCCCCCCCGCGCTGGAAACCTTAGTGGAGCAGTTTGCCAAGCTGCCGGGCGTGGGCGTCAAATCCGCCCAGCGTCTGGCCTTCTATGTGCTGTCCATGTCGGAGGAGGACGCCAACGCCTTCGCCCAGGCCATCCTCAGCGCCAAATCGGTCATCCACTGCTGTCCCGTCTGTCAGAATCTCACCGAGGGGGACGGCCCCTGCTCCATCTGCTCCAGCCCCCGGCGGGACACCTCCACCATCTGCGTGGTGGCCGACCCAAAGGACGTGGTGGCCATGGAGCGCTCCCGGGAGTACCAGGGGCTCTACCACGTGCTCCACGGGGTGATCTCCCCCATGAACCATGTGGGGCCGGACGACCTGCACATCAAATCCCTGGTGGAGCGGGTGGCCGCCGGCGGGATCCAGGAGGTCATCATGGCCACCAACCCGGACACCGAAGGGGAGGCCACCGCCATGTACCTTTCACGGCTGCTGAAGCCTTTCCAGGTGAAGGTCACCCGTCTGGCCTACGGCATCCCGGTGGGCAGCCACCTGGAGTACGCCGACGACGCCACCCTCATGCGGGCCCTGGAGGGCCGGCGGGAGATGCTGTGATGCGCCGGGTGCTGGTGCTGGGCTGCCCCGGGGCGGGGAAGT
>CASEKM010000122.1 GCA_949288405.1 uncultured bacterium
GGCCCCCGCGCCTGCGCACGCTCCTGCTCCGGCCGCTGCCCCCGCCCCCGCCGCGGCTCCCGCCGCCGGTGAGACTCCGGTGAACAGCCCCATGCCCGGCAGCATCTTTAAGATCGAGTGCTCCGTGGGTCAGCAGGTGAAGGCCGGCGATGTGCTGGTCATCCTGGAGGCCATGAAGATGGAGATCGAGGTGTCCGCCCCCGCGGACGGCACCGTCAAGTCCATCGCCGTGACCAACGGCGCCACTGTGAACACCGACGACCTGCTGGTGATCCTGGGCTAAGCCTGTAATGCGAAAAAATTGGGCTCTCCTCTGTAGGAGAGCCCAATTTTTATGCCTGGAGGCGGCGGACGTCACAGCCAGTCGTCCACCACGTCCCGCAGGGAGGCGGGGCCCACGGCGTGCTCCACCAGCAGAGTCATCAGCTCGTCGATGCGCAGGGCGCTGGTGGTGATCCCCGGGATGGAGACGGAGTCCCCCTGTTCCTCTGAGATCCGCACGCCGTAGTTTTCGCAGGAGAAGGGCCCGGCCTCCACGGTGTCCACCGTCAGGGCGTAGTGAAAGGTCCGGGGACGGCCCAGCTCGTCCGGGCAGGTGCGTGAGGCGATCTTGATTTCCATCATATAGCGTTTTCTCCTCTCATTCCTGACACATGACCACATTATATAGTGTGTCTGTGGAAAGAGAAAGAAAAACAGGTCGAAGGAAAATCACACATTTCGCCTGGTTTCGAGGGGGGAGGGGTCACATTCCGTCAAAGCCTGTCAAATCATCTGGAAGGGGAACGAAATTTTTCACACATAAAATCCTTTTCTGTGGAAAAACCTGTGGAAACATCCAGTTTTCGGATGTCCCCACAGGTTTTGCGTTCAGTATGACAGAAGATCAGCGGACCCGCAGTTTTTTGGCCAGCTCCCCGTCCGGAGTGACCCAGGCGGTCTCATAGGTGGTGTAGATCACCATGCCGGGCCGGGCCCCGTTGGGCTTTTTCACGTATTTCACCGGGGTGTAGTCCACCGGCACCTTGCTGCTCTCCCGGGCCTGGGAGAACCAGGCGGCCAGACAGGCGGCCTCGTGGACGCTCTGCAGGTCTGGCTCCCGGCCCTCGGTCCACAGGATCACGTGGGAGCCGTGGATCTTCTGGGTGTGGAACCAGATGTCGCTCTTGAAGGCCTGCTTGTAGGTGAGCAGGTCGTTCTGGGTGTTGTTCTTGCCCACCGAGATCCGCAGGCCGGAGGAGGAGCGGAACTCCATGGGCTTGGAGGACACCCGCTTCTCCCGGCTCCTGGCCTTGGAGGGGCGGCGGAGGTAGCCGGTGTCGGTGAGCTCCTGGCGGATCTCCTGCAGGTCCCGCTCCCCCTCCGCCAGGGGGATGGTGTCCAGCACGCTGTTGAGGTAGTCCAGCTCCCGGCGGTTTTTCTCCAGCTGCTGGGTGAGCACGGTCTCGGCGGTCTTAGCCTTGTTGTACTCCTTATAGTACTTGGCGGCGTTCTGCTGGGGGGTGAGGAGGGGGTCCAGCTTGATGTCGACCTCCTTCCCATCCGGGTCGTAGAAGTCCACCGTCCGCAGCCGGGCCATCCCCCGCTCCATCTGATAGAAGTTGGAGGTGAGGATGTCCCCCAGCTCCCGCAGCCGCTCCCGGTCCCGGGTGGCCTCCAGCTCCTGCTCCTGGTGGGCGATCTTCCGGGCGGTGCGGTCCCGGGCGGTGGTCACCGAGCGGATCAGGTCCTGGCCCCGCTGCTTCACCCGCTCCAGGTGCTCCCGCTGCTCATAGAACAGGTCCAGCAGCTCCGAGAAGGTGGGGAAGGGGGCAGTCTCCACCAGGGGGCCGTACTGCCCCACCGGGAAGAAGGTGAAGTCCCAGGGGGCACCGTCCCGGCTGAGGAGGGTGGGGGCAAAGTCATGCCGCCGCGCCCGGTCCAGCAGCGCCTCCAGGCCGTCCAGCAGCCGCGCCCGGCCCTCCGGGCCCAGAATATTCAGCCGGGCGTCGGTGGCGCCCCCCGCCTGGAAGTTCAGCTCCCGGCACACCAGGGGGGACAGGCCGTTGAAGGTGTCCAGCAGCCACTTGTCCCCCTGGGCCTCCTCCGGGGCGGCAGAGAGCAGGCGCTCCAGGTCCTCACGGCTCTGAGTCATGGGGTCCAGCTTGGCCTGGGCGGGGGGGAGCTGGTAAAACATGCCGGGGAGCAGGGTCCGCTGCTGGGGGCCGGAGGAGCCCAGGGTGGACTCCACCCGGCGCATACAGTCCAGAATGCGGCCGGACTCGTCCAGGAGGATCAGGTTGGACCGGCGGCCGATGGCCTCCAGCACCAGCTTCCGCTCCACCCGGTCCCCCAGCTCGTTGAGGGACTCCAGGGTGAAGATCACCACCCGCTCCAGCCCCGGCTGCTCCACCGACAGCAGCCGGGCGCCGGACAGGTGCTTGCGCAGGAGCATACAGAACATGGGGGGCTTGTCCGGGTTTTCCCGGCTGAGCCGGGTCAGCTGGGGGCGGGGATGGTTGGGATTGGCGGACAGCAGCAGCCGCACGTTCCCGTGGCCGGGGGTGCGGACGGCAAAGAGGACCTCGTCCCGGCCGGGCTGATAGATCTTGTCCAGCTTGCCGCCGGTGACGGTCCCGTCCAGCTCGCGGACCAGGCCGGACAGGCAGAGGGCATCTAAGGGCATGGGAAACACCTCGGTTTCAGATAGGAGATATGAGATAGGAGATAGGAGTTTTCAGTTAGGAGTTAGGAATTTATCTCCTATCTTCTATCTCCTAACTCCTATCCCTAAAAAGCTCTTATTTCTCGCGCATGATGTGGTCGAAGAGCTCGTTGAGGCGGTCGGTGCGGCCCTGGAGGTAGAGCCAGCCGAACAGGGCCTCCAGGCCGGTGGCGGACTGGTACTGGGCCCGGGTGGCCGCCCGGGGCACCGAGTGGGGGGCGGTGTTCCGCCCCCGGCGGTACACGTCCGTCTCCTCGTCAGTGAGGAGGGGCAGCAGCCGCTCCACGGCGGCGGCCTGGGCGGGGGCGGCCACGTAGGCCACGGAGGCCCGGTGCAGGTCCTTCACCTTGGCCTTGCCGTGGAGACACAGCCAGGAGCGGACCATCAGCTCGAAGACCCCGTCGCCCAGGTGGGCCAGCCCCAGGGAGCTCATATTCAACAGGGCCTCCCGGTCCATGTTCAAGTGAAAATAGTCCATAAAGATCCTCGTTTTCTAAGCAGATTCCAATGTGCACGCGGTTATGCCATCATAGCACATTTGCGGGGGAAAGACAAGGGCGGGGGTGCGGCGCGGGGGGCCGCGGGGATCTCCCCGAAACTTCTTGCTTTTTTCCCGAAAGTGGGGTATACTGCCCGTGGCAGAGTAGGGCCACGCGTGCTGGCTCCCATGGGAGCCTTCAGTGCCGGCGGGACGGGGAGTTGTCCGCCGGACGAACAGCGCTTTCAAGCGCGGCAGTGGGTGGTCCGCATCCCGCTGCCGCATGGCAGGGTGAAGCAAAAAGTTCCCTCCTTCTGTGCGGCGTCCCCATTGACGGGCTGCCGAATTTCAGAAGGAGGTCTTTTTATATGCGGCAAATTCGTATGCCTATGAACCTGTACCGGACGCCCCTGTCCCCCGCCTATTGGCGGGAGGCCAATCTGGCCATGGGCTGTCTCAAGCTGCTGATTTTCGCGGCGCTGATGGTGGCAGTCACCCGGGCCCTGTCCCTGATCCCCGGCATTCCCATCTGGCACACCAAGCTCACCTGGGGCTTTCTGGCCCGGTCGGTGTGTGCCATGGTGTGCGGGCCCGTCCTGGGGCTGGCCTTCGGCTTTGTGGAGGACATTCTGGGCTTTTTGCTCCAGCCCACCGGGGACTTTTTCCCCGGCTATACCCTGTCCACCATGGCCGGAGTGCTGGTGTACGCCCTGTTCTTCTTCCGCCGCCGGATCACGGTGCTGGATCTGGTGCTGGCCAACTTGGTGGTCAACGTGGGGGTCAACGCCCTCATGGGTTCGGTGTGGAGCACCATGGTCCGGGGGGGCGCCTACTGGGGCTGGTTCGTCCCCAGCCTGGCAAAGAATCTCATTACCATCCTCCCCAAGGCGGCGGTGCTGTACATTCTCTTCCAGGCGCTGGTCCCTATTTTGCAGCGGATGGATCTCATCCCCGCCCAGGTGGAGGGGCGGATCCGGTTGATCTGAGGGGCCTGCACCCCTTACGGAGCCATCAGGCGGGCCAGGATGGCCTGGTCCGCCGGGCAGAATTCGTACTGGGGGATCTCCGCCGGGGTGATCCAGCGGATGTCGTTGTGCTCCAGCAGCTGAGGGGTCCCCTCTGCGATGGAGGCGTGAAACAGGGTCAGATGGACGGTGAGGTCCGGGTAGGCGTGGGTGACCTCCATGAAGACCTGGCCCACGTTGACGGTGACCGCCAGCTCCTCCCGGCACTCCCGGATCAGGGCCTGTTCCCTGCTCTCGCCGGGCTCCACCTTGCCGCCCACAAACTCCCACAGGAGCCCGCGGGCCTTGTGGGCCGGGCGCTGGCAGATCAAAAACTTATCTTCCGCCCAGATCAGAGCGGCGACGACCTGAGTCATGGCAGAGACCTCCTTGGTGTGCGGCGTGACTCCCGAGGTGAGAGATGGCCGAAATTTAGAAAAGAGAGGCCGTCGAGGCCCCTTTTTTTCACAAGCTGAGAAGGACATCCGCGAGGATGCCCTTCTTTTTTGCCCAGATTGAAAAAGGAAGCGAGCGGCGCAGAAATGTATCTCCGCCGCTCCGAGCATTCCAATCCCGAAGGGTGGAGGCCGCCTCCGGCGGCCGGAACCCAAAACAAAAGGACATCCTTTCGGATGTCCTTTTGTTTTGGAGCGAGTGACGAGGCTCGAACTCGCTACCTCCACCTTGGCAAGGTGGCGCTCTACCAGATGAGCTACACTCGCGGCGACGGATGTTATTTTAGCAGAGACCGGACAGGTTGTCAACTGTTTTCACAAAATTTTTTGAAAAATTTTGCGCGTCGGGAGAAGTCAGGAAAGTAACGGTATTTTTGCAGGCTGTCGAAAAAGTCCTTGGGCTTTTTCGACAGCCTGGAAGGGAAGTCCGATTTATCGGACTTCCCCCTTGCTATACTGGGGACAACCTGAAAAAGAGAGGAGCAGATCCGATGGATTACAGCATGGTTTGGGTGAGGGGACATGTGGAGGTATATGACTGGGCCGGCCGGTTCTGCTTCTCCGC
>CASEKM010000123.1 GCA_949288405.1 uncultured bacterium
CCCTCCACGGTGAGGGTATAGCCGTCCAGAATGGCGGCCTCCTCCTCCGAGGCGGCGTGGGAGACGGTCACCCGGTCGCCCACGTTCAGGATTACCGCCAGGGGGTTGTCGGCGGCGGACAGGGCGTAGAAGACCTCCTCCCCCTCCAGGCGGAGGAAGTAGTAGGTGTTGCCCTCCAGCACGGCGGAGCGGATCTCCGCCACGGCGCCGGAGGCCTCGGTCTGGGGCAGGGCCTCCTCTGTGGTGAGCCCGTCGCTGCGCAGGCGCTCGATATAGGCCTGTTCACACTGGGAGACGGTGTTCCCGGTGGCCACGATCTGGTACTGGGCCACATTGACCATGGCGTAGGTCTTCACCAGGTTGCTCTGGTCCTTCAGGGGGATGAAGTAGGTGGGCTGGTCGGCGATGTTCAGCAGCAGGGGGAAGGTGGCCTGGTACCCCAGGTCCTGCACCACGCCCATGGCGGAGGACATGGCGGCGTACTCGGTGGCGCCGGGGGCGTCGTAGAACTTGGTCTCCTTGGTGCGCTGGTTGCTGAGCAGGAAGCCCAGGTTGGACTGGCAGGAAGCCCAGGTTGGACTGGTCCGCGTTGGCGGAGGTCACCCCGGTGTACACATACACGTCGTCGTTCATGGCGATGTAGTTATAGCCCTGGGTGGTGACGGTCACGTCCCGCTGGCCCAGCACCGAGTTGATGAAGCCGTTGATGAGGGTGCCGTGGAAGTCGTACTGCTGCATGATCAGGTCGGGGGTGAACACGTTGTCCACCCAGGTGGGGATCTCCTCCAGGGGGTAGTAGGTGCTCTCGCCGGTGATGGCGCTGCACAGCACCGCTCCCTCGATGTCGGTGCCCCCGAACAGACCGATGGTCTTGACCACCTTGGGGGCGATCCACCAGGGGTCACCGTTCTCGTCGATCTCAAACCGGGGGGTGGAGAACATGTAGGTGGGGTACTGGAAGCGCAGGTGGCGCATGATATTCCGGTTCAGAGGCTCGGAGAAGGAGTACTTCATCCCCTCCCCCTCCGGGAGGCGGACCACCTGGGCCTCCTGGGTGACCATGTCCACCAGCACGTAGGCGGGCAGGCCCTCGCCCCGGTTGGTGAACCACTTGATCAGGTCGGCATAGGCGATGGGGGCCACCCGCACGGGACGGCCTTGGTAGTTGATCTGGGTGGACTGGGTGTCGGCGTACTCAAACTGGCTGACCATGTCGCTGAGGGTGCCCATCTGCCGGTCCCCCAGGAAGTTGGCGGCGTCCTTGTCCAGGGTGGGGATCTCGTCGAAGGAGATCTGGCCGATGTCCTGGGCGAACTCCCCGTCTTCCACGGTGAGCAGGTCCCGGTAGGCCCCCGCCCGGAAGACGGGCAGGGAGATGATCTCGCCGATGATGACCACCGCCAGCATGACCACCAGCAGGATGCCCACGGGGAGGCACTGCTGCTTGATGAAGTGGAAGTAGTCCTTCACCCGGCCCTTGGCAAAGCCGCCCTTCCCCTTGCCCTGAAAGCCGGAGGTCACCAGGGCGCACAGCAGGTAGATCACGCACAGCATGAACACAAAGCTGTAGAACTCCCCGGACTGGGGGTTGACGGCGGGGATGGCCACATAGAAGTAGACCGCCCCCAGCACCAGGGTGACGGCCAGGTTGAGCAGGGTCCTGCCTGCCTTCCCGGAGGGGGCCGGGACGGTCCCGTCTGCATTTCGTTTCAAAATCGCATTCTCCTTTGCCGCGATGCGGCGATCATAGTAAACAGGTCCAGTATACCCGGACTTCTGTCAGAAAGCAACTGGATTTCAGAAAGGAAGCATTAAAATTTGTTAAAGTTGGACGGGGCGGGGCCGCTGGTATGATTTTCCGCCGCCTGGGCATACTGAGAGGACGAGACGGGCCCCTCCAAGGCGGCTCAGACAAATGGCATGAGAGAGGATGTGCTGATATGGAGATCAAGGAACTGATGAATCCCAGCGTGGTCACGGTGGAGCCCGGCGCCTCCGCCGCCCTGGCCGCCCGGCTGCTCAGCCGGCACAATGTGGGCGCCCTGCCCGTGTGCGGGGAGGACCGCCGCCTGCGGGGGATGGTCACCGACCGAGATATCGTGCTGCGGTGCGTGGCCGCCGAGGAGGACCCGGCCCAGACCCCGGTGCGGGACATTATGACCCGGGGGTGCGCCTGGGTCTCCCCCCGGGACGACTGCCGGACGGCCACCCGCCTGATGGCCCAGCAGCAGGTGCGCCGCCTGCCGGTGGTGGAGGGGGGAAAGCTGGTGGGGATCATCACCCTGGCCGACCTGGCCCGCAGCCAGCGGTACGACATGGAGGCCGCCCAGGCCCTGGGGGAGATCTCAGAAAACATCGTGCGCCGGTGAGGAGAAAAAATCTCCAAAATCCTGCAACCGATCCCGTTTGATTTCGTCTAATTCTATGGTAAGATATCCATGACGAAATATACAGCGGAATTGGAGGGATCTTGATGAAACGCATGACGGCGCTGATCCTGACGGCGGCCCTGGCCGCCGGCCTGGCCCTGCCCGCCTCGGCGGCGGAGAGTCAGGAGGACCGGCTGGCCCAGGTGACCCAGGCGGTGAAGGACACCCTGGACCTGGACACCTCGGCCTATGACAACTTCTATGGGGAGTGCTATGACCAGCAGCTGGTCAGCCAGTGGTCCCTGACCTGGGAGGGGGCGGAGGAGCGGCTGTCCATCGACGCCCTGGAGGACGGCACGGTGATCTGGTACAGCCGCTCCCACACGGAGGGGGCGGAGACCGGCCTGCCCGGCTACCCCGGCGGCGACGCCGCCCAGGCCCGGGAGGCGGCCCAGGCCTTCCTGGCCCAGGTACTGGACCCGGAGCTGGAGACCGCCGTTCTGGAGGAGACCGGCAGCTCCAAGCAGCTGGGCCGGGACGAGTTCCGCTTCAGCGGGGACATTTTGTTCCACGGCCTGCCCTCCCCCCTGAGCTGCTCCGTCACCGTGGACGGGGAGAGCGGGCAGGTGACCCGCTTCTCCCGGGACATCTCCTACGGCCTCTACATGGGGGAGGCGCCCAGCCCCACCCCCGCCGTGGGCGCTGGCGCCGCGGCCCAGAGCCTGAAGGGCTCCCTGTCCCTGAAGCTGGAGTACGTCCTGTCCGAGGAGGACGAGACCCGGGCGGTGCTGCGCTATGTGCCCGACGGCCGGGATGAGTTCTATGTGGACGCCCAGACGGGAGAACTGGTGAACCTGACCGAGCTGGAGGAAGAGCTGCTGGACGGAGGCATCGGCATGGGGGGCTCCGCCGCCGGGGACTCCAGCGCCGAGAGCGCCCCCTCCTCCCCCAGCCTGGAAAACGGCCTGTCCCAGGCGGAGCAGGAGGGCATCCAGAAGCTGGAGGGGGTTCTGTCCAAGGAGACCCTGGACGGACAGCTGCGGGCGGTGGCCCAGTACGGCCTGGAGGGGTACGCCCTGACCTCCGCCTCCTACCGGCTCTTGGAGGCCGGTGAGGACCGGGAGGAGCAGGTGCTGTGCACCCTGCGCTACCTGCTGCCCGGAGAAGATGGGACCGCCTCCCGCACCTTCACCGTGGACGCCCGCACCGGGCAGGTGGAGGACCTGTGGTCCGCCCTGCCCTGGGAGGAGGGCCAGACTCCCCAGGTGACCCAGGCGGAGGCCCAGGCCAAGGCGGAGGCCTTCCTGGAGAGCTTCTGCCCCGGCCAGGCCGCCAAGCTGGCCCTGTACGCGGCCCCCGGCCCGGAGGAGGAGATCCGGGCCAAGTACACCTTCACCTTCGCCCGGCAGGAGAACGGGTACTTCTTCCCCGACCACTTCTATGAGGTGGCCGTCTCTGCCCAGGACGGCTCTGTGTGCGGACTGTCCTATTTCTATGAGGAGGACGTGGCCTTCGACAGCCCGGAGGGGATCATCTCCAATGAGAAGGCCCTGGACGCCTGGATGGACACCTACACCGTCACCTTGGGCTATCTCCAGGTGCCGGAGAAGCTCTCCGCCGGCGACCCGGAGGCCGCCCCCTACCTCCAGCTGGGCCTGAAGGCCTTCTACGTGCTCAAGCTGGGCTACGGCCTGGAGCGGGAGGACTACCTCTACGGGATCGACGCCAAGACCGGGATGCCGGTTCGGCCGGAGCGCGGGACGGACGGCGGACTTGCCTACTCCGACCTGTCCGGCCACTGGGCCCGGGAGACGGTGGAGGCCCTGGCCGCCTACCATGTGGGCTATGAGGGCGGGACCTTCGCCCCCGGACAGGCCATGACCCAGTTCGACCTGGTGGCCCTGCTGTTCAGTGTGGAGAACTACCCCCTGGACCCCGCCGCCGCTACGGAGGAGGAGCGGGACGCGGCCTACTCCGCCGCCTACCGGCTGGGGGCCCTCACCCCGGCGGAGCGCAGCGACAGCGCCCCCCTCACCCGCAGCGGGGCGGTGAAGCTGCTCCTCAACGCCGAGGGGCTGAAAAACGCCGCCGGGCTCGCCGGCATCTACACCTGTACCTATACCGACCGGGACAGCATCCCGGCGGAGGACCTGGGCTACGCCGCCCTGGCCCAGGGCATCGGCATGGCCGGGGACACCTGGGCCGGCTCCCGCACCGCCACCCGGGCGGAGGGGGCGGTGATGCTCCACAAGCTGCTGGCCGGGTGAGGGCCGGCGGAAGGCGGCACATAAAAATTCCCCTTTTCCACAAGAAATGGGGAATTTTTATGGAAAAAAGCGGCGGAATTTTTTCAATCCTCCCTTGTTCAACCCGGGGGGATATGATAAGATGATTGCCGTACGCCTTTGCATCTGTGCAACACTGTTTTGGATCGAATTGGAAAAAGGAGTTTACTATGATCACTGTCACCGATCTGAGCCTGAACTACAGCGGCACCCCGCTGTTTTCCCACGTGGACCTGCAGTTTCTGCGGGGCAACTGCTATGGCATCATCGGCGCCAACGGCGCCGGCAAGTCCACCTTTCTGAAGATCCTCTCCGGCCAGCTGGAGCCCACCACCGGCGAGGTGTCCATCCTGCCCAACGTGCGCATGTCCGTGCTCAAGCAGGACCAGAACGCCTATGACGCCTACAACGTGATGGACACGGTCATCATGGGCAACCAGCGCCTGTACGACATCGGCAAGGAGAAGGAGGCCATCTACGCCAAGGAGGAGATGACCGACGAGGACGGCATGCGGGCCTGTGAGCTGGAGGAGGAGTACGCCGAGCTGGGGGGCTGGGAGGCCGAGAGCGACGCCAGCCGCATCCTCCAGGGGCTTGGCATCGGCACCGACCTGCACTACAACGACATGGCCACCCTGGACGCCCGGCTGAAGGTGAAGGTCCTGCTGGCCCAGGCCCTGTTCGGCAATCCCGACCTGCTGATGATGGACGAGCCCACCAACAACCTGGACATCGACGCGGTGAACTGGCTGGAGGACTTCCTGCTGGACTTCCCCGGCACCGTCATCGTGGTGTCCCACGACCGGCACTTCCTGAACACCGTGTGCACCCACATCGTGGACATCGACTACAACAAGATCAAGATGTACGTGGGCAACTACGACTTCTGGTACGAGTCCTCCCAGCTGGTGCAGCAGCTCATCAAGAACCAGAACAAGCGCAACGAGGAGAAGATCAAGGAGCTGCAGGACTTCATCTCCCGCTTCTCCGCCAACAAGTCCAAGTCCAAGCAGGCCACCGCCCGG
>CASEKM010000124.1 GCA_949288405.1 uncultured bacterium
CCCCGGAGGACCGGGGGAGCCGTCCTGAGATGAGAGGATCCAAAATGAATAATTTTTTGCATAATTCCATTTTATACGTAAATTTGGAGCAGGTGCGGCAAAATGTGAGGACCCTCCTGGAGGAGCTGGAGGGGAAGGCCCTGATCCCCGTCCTCAAGGGGAACGCCTACGGCCTGGGGCTGGAGGAGCTGGGCCGGACCCTGGCCGGATTTGAGGAGATCCGCACTCTGGCGGTGGCCCAGGTGTCCGAGGGGGCGCGGCTGCGCCGGGCGGGGATCTCCGGGGACATCCTGGTGCTGGGGGGCGTGCCGGAGGGCCTGCTGGAGGCCGGGGCGGAGCTGGACCTGACCCTGACCGTCTGGCGGCTGGGGGTGCTGCCCCGGCTGGCGGAGCTGGGGAGACGGCTGGGGCGGCCTGTGAAGGCGCAGGTCAAGGTGGAGACCGGCCTGCACCGGGTGGGCCTCATGCCGGGGGAGGAGCTGTCCGCCCTGCTGGAGGAGTGGCGCTCCGCCGCCCCCTGGGTGGAGATCACCGGGGCTTTCAGCCACTTTGCCGATTTAGATGACCGGGAGCGGACTGAGGGGCAGTTCCAGGCCTTCCTGGCCGGGACGGCCCAGCTGGAGGCGGGGGGCATGGACATCCCCTTCCGGCACATCTCCGCCAGCGCCGCCAGCGAGTTTTTCCCCCAGTACCGCCTGGACGGGGTGCGCATCGGCCGGCGGCTGTACATGGACCACCCCACCCGGCCCAAGGGGAACATCGGGGAGGCGGCCTCCTGGCGCACCTGGATCACCAACCTGCGGGATTTGCAGGCGGGGGAGCCCCTGGGCTACGGGGGACACGTACGCATGGAGCGCGGCGGGACCGTGGCCACTCTGGCGGTGGGCTACGGGGACGGGCTGAGCCCCGACCTGGTCCGGGCCGGGGGGCCGGTGCTCATCGGGGGGCGGCGGGCCAGGCTGCTGGCCTGCTGCATGGACCAGACCCTGGCGGATGTCACCGGTATCCCCTGCCAGGTGGGGGACGAGGCCACCTTCTACGGCTATGACCGGGCGGGGAACTTCCTCTCCGCCCAGGAGGTGTCCCTGCTCATCGGGGACGACGAGGGCTGCGGCCTCACCTCCCTGCTCAGCAACCGGGTGGCGCGGGTATACGAGGAATAAAACATTCAGGCCGGAGGGCAGTCCTCCGGCCTGAATGGCTTCCGGCTCAAAGCGCCTCCGCCCGAACCAGGGCGGTCTGTTCTGCCAGCAGAGCAAGCAGCTCCTCCAGCGGACCGGCCAGCAGGTCCTTTTTCTGAAGCAGCAGAATGGAGTTTTCAAAGATAGGGGCCAGCAGGTCCTGGGTCTCCAGGACCCAGGAGATGGAGGAGAAGGGGGCCTCCTGGCGCTCCGGGTCCTGCCCCGGGCCTGCGCACAGAAGCAGAAGACCGGAGGGGGTGAAGACTGCCCGGCAGTCCTCGGGAGACGGGAGGGTGTTCCGCCCCTTCAGAAGGTCCTCCGCCTCCCGGCGGAAGGGGGCGCGGGCCTCCCGGCGCTGGGAGAGCAAGGCGGCCAGGCCCAACATCAGGCCGAAGGCGCCTAGGGGCAGGAAGCAGCGCAAAACCTCGCTGTTCAGCCCGCCGAAGAGGAGCAGCGCCCCTTGGATCAGGCTCAACGCCCCCAAAAGAGTCCTCCGGTACCGCCACAGGGTGAAGGAGCCCACCACATAGGCCTCCAGCCCCACCAGCAGGAGGACCCAGAGATTGTCAGGGGACATGAGGCCGGGCAGAAGCAGGAACAGGCCCATGCCCCAGTTCAAAAGGCCCAGTATGGTCCGGCGCAGGCGGTTTTGTTTCCTCTGGGCCGGATGCGCCGCGGCGCTGAGCTTGTCCGTCACAGACCAGAGGCCGGGCAGACGGCGGCGGGAGTCCAGCTCCACCCGCTTGGCCAGAATCCCTTGGATCTGGGGCAGCAGGGACCGGTCCAGGGGGGTGATCTGAAAGGAAAAGGCAGTCTCCATGGAAGATTCCTCCGTTGACAGGATGGGGTCTGTTTTACCCCCAAAGTATACCATGGGGAAGTTCGGCAAGCCAGTGGAAACACCTTAAAATTTCCTGAAGATTTTTGAAAGAGACCAGGGAGAAAAAATTTGCGCGGCAGAGCAACCTTCCGGATTCCTTTTCGTCTATCCCTAGTAGCGCAGGTAAAATTTCAGAAAAAATAGATTGAAATTTTTGCAAAATGCGCTATGCTAGATAGGACTGGACAACAGGAGGAGAAGGACATTGAACAGATTGCGGAGCCTGCTGATGGGGGATACCTTTCCCCGGAACAGATTGCGGAGCCTGCTGATGGGGGATACCTTTCCCCGGCTGGCGGCGGACCTCCAGGCCCGGCCGGGGACGTGGCTGTCCCGGCTGGTGTTTTTGCTGGGCCCCTGGGCCAGCTTCTGGATGGTGGAGATTTTAAACGAGAACGACGTGTTCTCCGACCTGTACGGCTGGCAGGTGCTGATGAACCTGATCTGGTACTACATCTGGTTCGTGCTGTGCCGCCTGGTGCTGGGGTGGCGGAGGCGGGCGGCGGCCTTCGCCGTCTCGGTCTGCTTCCTGGTGGGGCTGGTGAACCACTATGTTCTTCGGTTCCGGGGGCGGATTTTGTTCCCCGCCGACCTGACCGCCTGGAAGACGGCGGCCAACGTGGCCGACGCCTTCGACTTCTCCATGGACCTGGCCATGGAGGAGGCCCTGATCCTTCTGGTGGCCTACTTGGGCATGGTGCTGTTCTGTTCCCCGCAGAGGCGGCGGGACAAAATGCCCAAGCCCCTGGGGGCCGGGCTGATCCTGTTTATCCTGGGCTATAACTTCACCTTTTTCGGCACCGGGGCCCTGCCCGCCCTGGGCATCTACACCCAGCAGTGGGTCACCCAGGCCAACGGCTTCCTGCTGAACTTCACCGTGGCCATGCGGTACAGCTCGGTGGACAAGCCGGAGGACTATGACCACAACACTGTGCTGGAGCTGATGGAGGAGTACCCCACAGTGGCGGGGGACCCGGAGGTTACCCAGCCGGTGAACCTGATCGTCATTATGAACGAGTCCTTCGCGGACATGACCATCTTTGAGAACCTGGGGGCCTCGGAGGACCCCACCCCCTTCCTCCACTCCCTGGAGGAGAACACGGTGAAGGGGTGGATGTACTCCCCGGTCACCGGCGGCGGCACCGCCAGCGTGGAATTTGAGTACCTCACCGGCTTCGCCACCATCTTCCAGCCCCCCCACACCGTGGCCTATCAGCTGTACGCCGAGGAGGGGATGCCCTCCCTGGCCGCCCTGGCGGGGACGGAGGGGTACGAGAGCACCGCCTTCCACCCCTATCAGTCCTCCGGCTGGAACCGGCCCATCGTGTACAGCGACATGCGCTTTGACCACCAGCTGTACCAGGAGGACGTGTCGGCCCCCTATCTCATCCGCCACTACATCTCCGACCAGTCGGACTATGAGAAGCTCTATGAGATCACCGACGGGGAACAAGGGGACCGGACCTTCATCTTCAACGTGACCATGCAGAACCACAGCAGCTACGCCCAGGGGTGGAACAACCTGGAGAAGACCATCACCCTGCCCCAGGCCCAGAAGGACGCGGACTACACGGCGGAGCAGTACCTGTCCCTGATGAAGGCCAGCGACGACGCCCTGAGAGAGCTGATCCAGCACTACAGCCAGTGCGGCGAGCCCACCATGATCGTCTTCTTCGGGGACCACCAGCCACCCCTGAAAAACGCCTTCTATGAGCTGCTCTACGGCAAGAAGCTGTCGGAGCGCACCACCGAGGAGCTGATGAAGCAGTACGCCACCCCCTTCTTCATCTGGACCAACTACGACATCCAGGAGCGGGAGGACGTGGTCATCAGCCCCAACTACCTGGGGGTGCTCACCGCCCAAATGGCGGGACTGCCCCTCACCGGGTACATGAACTTCCTCTCCCAGCTCTATGAGGAGCTGCCCGTCATCACCCCCGTGGGGCTCATCGACGGGGCGGGGAACTTCCTCACCGAGGAGGAGCTGAGCCCGGAGCAGCAGGAGTGGCTGATGACCTATGAGACATTGAACTACTGTGGCATGGTGGACCTGTTCGACGAGGCCCGGCCCATGTACTGTCTGGATTAGGATACAAAAAATCGCGGATGCGCCTAGCGCGGCATCCGCGATTTTTCCGTGTATGGTTCGGTTCCATCAGACCAACGCGCGCACCAATGGGGCCAGTGCTTCGGCCAGGGCCCGGTGCCCCTCTGGGCCCATATGGAGCTGGTCCGGCCCGGGCTGTGCCACGGCCGCAGCGTCCAGAAAAGCGCAGCCGTATCTCTGCGCGCTGGCGGCGTACTGGGCGGCCAGCCCCTTGACGCGCTCCCCGGATTCCGCATCGAAAGAGGCGTATTCACTCTGGCCGATGTCCGGGCCCATATGGATCGGGGAGACCAGAAGAATTTTGGGAACACACAGTCCCTCCCCGTATGGAAATGTTTGGATCGTCTCGATCAGACGCTCCACGCCTCGGGCGATCACGCGCGGGGAGGCGTGGAAGATGCTCTTGCAGTCGTTGGTGCCCAGGGAGAGAATGACCAGGTCCAGGGGGCGGTGACTTTGCAGGGCCACGGGTAAAAAGGTCAGTCCGTTCCGTCCCGGCTCCAACGGATCGTCCCAGACGGTGCTTCGTCCGCCCATGCCCTCCTCGATCAGGCGGTAATTTGGACCCAGCAGGGACTGAAGCCGGCCGGTCCAGCGCACATGCAGGGGGTGGCGGATCGGACAGTGGGTGGGGTTCGTTCCAAATGTGTTGGAGTCTCCGTAGCATAGGATGTGTTTGGGTTCCTGCAGATCCATGCGTATGGCGCCTTCTTTCTCTATGATTTGTTCGCTCGAACGTCTAGAGCTGAAAATCCTCGTCCTTCAGCTGGCTGAAATCCGCCTTGGCCGGGCGGGGGGGGACCCGCTTCAGGGGATCGTACCGGAAGGCGCGGCAGCTGGAGCCGCCGGACATGACGCCTTTTTTTTCACAGATCACCTGGCCGTCGTCCAGGGGGCGGCTGCGGGAGCAGTAGGCACAGCGGGGGTCGATATGCTTTTGAAACAGGGCCATTGGAGGGGCCTCCTTTTCTGAGGATGGATGATGGACCTTATTATACTCCATGGAGGCGGGATTTTCCACCGCTATTTTTCACCGCCCGCGCCGCCAGCAGGAAGAACAGCAGCCAGGTGCCCCAGGCCGCGGCGGTGGAGATGGAGAGGGAGCGCTGAAAGTCCAGGGCGGCCAGGGCCTCCGTCTGTTCCGCCAGATAGGCGGAGACCGGGGCGCTCAGGGGGAGCAGGGGGGAGAGGAGGCCCAGCAGGGCGGCGGACAGCCCTCCGTGGAGGAGCTTCCCCGTTAGGTAGGTCCGCATGGATAGGCCGCTGTCTCCCAGGAAGGCCAGCACCTGACAGTGGACGGACAGTCCCGCCCACCCCAGCATGAAGGCGGCCATGGACAGCCGCCCGGGGAGGGAGCCGTCGGTGAGAGAGGACACCCCCGAGGACACCTCCAGCGCGCCGGTGAGCAGGCGGCGGGCCCAGGACTCCGAGAAGCCCAGGGGCCCGAAGACCAGGGACAGCAGCCGAGCCAGTCCGGTGAGCACCCCGGTCAGGCTGAGCATACGGATCACCACCGTGAACACCAGCACAAAGGCGCAGATGTTCAGGGTGGAGGCCAGGGCCCCGGTGACGGAGCGGGTGAAGGCGGCGGGGAAGGAGACGGCCTGGAACTGGGCCCCCTGGAGGCGTCCGGAGCGGGGCCCCTCGCGGGGGCGGTAGAAGCGGAACAGCCCCCCCACCAGCAGGGAGGCGGCCACATGGACGCCGTAGAGGAGCAGCCCCGCCGACCCGCTGCCGAACACCCCCGCTCCCACCACCCCCAGAATGAAGGCCGGGCCGGAGTTGTTGCAGAAGGCCAGCAGCCGTTCCGCCTCGGTGCGGGAGCACTGGCCGCTCTGGTAGAGCTGGATGGCGGTGCGGGCCCCCACCGGGTAGCCCCCCACAAAACCCAGGGCCACCGCCGAGGCGCAGGCCCCGTTGACCCGGAACAGGGGGGCCATCACCGGCTGGAACAGCCGCCCCAGATACCGGGAGAGCCCCAGCTCCACCACCAGGGAGGACAGCACGAAAAAGGGGAACAGGGAGGGGAGGATCACATTGCCGCACAGCTTCAGCCCGTCCCCTGTGGCGGCCATGGCCTCCCGGGGCCAGGCCACCAGACACACCGCGGCGCACAGCAGCCCCAGCGTGAGCAGCAGTTCCCGGCATCGCCGCTTTCCCATCAAACGTCCCATGCTCCGCCCTCCAACAGAATCGATCTCTGAGAGCATATGCGCGTGCCCGGGGAAACTTGCCTGTCCGGGGAGAATATCCGGGAAAAAACCGCCGAAAAAGGGAAATGGCTGCATGACAGCCTTGCGGCCTCCTGCAAAACGGGATATAATGGAGCTGGAAGGACCGGACGCCGGAGAGAGGAGGCAGATGGAGATGGGCGGACAGGATATTTTTGAGACCATCAGCAGCCAATATTTTCAGCTGACCCATTCCGAGAAAAAGGTGACGGACTATGTGCTGGCCCACCGGGTGGACGCGCAGTATATGTCCATCTCGGAGCTGGCGGAGGAGTGCCAGGTGGCGGACGCCACCATCTCCCGGTTCTGCCGGCGGCTGGGATTGGGGAGCTACAACACCTTCAAGCTGGAGCTGGCCAAGGCCTCTATGGCGGCCCAGTCCGCCCGGCAGATGGGCGGAGATGGGCGGGACGGCTTTGAGGCCATGTGCCGGGAGCGGCTCCAGGAGCAAATCGCCGCCCTGGAGCAGACGGTGGAGCGGCTGGACCCCCGGGCCCTGGAGCGGGCCGCGGAGCTGCTGTTCCAGGCCGGGCGGGTGCTGTGCATGGGGCAGGGGAGCTCCATGGTGCTGGCGGAGGAGGCCTGGAGCCTGCTGGCCTCTATCTCTCCCAAATTCTGCCTGGTGCCCGACTCCCACCAGCAGATGGCCGCTCTGGCCCTGATGGAGGAGGGGGACGCGGTGCTCTACTTCTCCTACTCCGGCTCCACCCGGGAGCTCCAGGACGCCCTGGAGGTGGCCCGGCGGCGGAAGGGCCGGGTCATCCTGGTCACCCGCTTTCCCAAGTCCCCCGGGGGGCTGCGGGCAGATGTGGTCCTCCAGTGCGGCTCCAACGAGGGGCCCCTCCAGGCGGGGGAGATGCCCGCCCGCATCGCCCAGCTGTTTGTGGTGGACCTGCTGTACACCCAGCTGTTCCAGCTGGACCCGGAGCAGGCGGCCGCCCGCCGGGAGCGGATCGCCGAGGCCATCGCCCGGCGGCACGTGTAAGGATACAGACAGAAAGGCCCCCGCCGGTCCGTTTCATTTCGGACCGGCGGG
>CASEKM010000125.1 GCA_949288405.1 uncultured bacterium
AAGGACAACACCCTGGACACCCGCCAGTTCCAGGTGGCCCTGAAGCGGCTGCGCCAGTACTCCGGCCTGGTGGACCTGCCCCCCACGGAATTCGACGTGGACAACACCATCCAGGACACGGCGGAGCAGGGCGGCATGCTCACCGTGCGCTACAAGCGCCCCAGGCAGAACACGGTGAAGGTGCTGCTGCTCATGGACTCGGGCGGGTCCATGGACTACTACGCCCAGCTGTGCTCCGCCCTGTTCCAGGCGGTGAGCAAGGTGGGCCACTTCAAGGACCTGAAGGTGTACTACTTCCACAACTGCCCCTATGGCCGGGTGTACACCGACCCCCGCCTGCTCCCCTCCGGCTCCCAGCCCACCGACTGGCTGCTGTCCAACCTGTCCTCGGAGTACAAGGTGATCTTTGTGGGGGACGCCCAGATGGCCCCCTACGAGCTCACCGGCGGCTGGTACTACGACCGGAACCGGGACCCCAGCCTGCCCCGGTGCGGCCTGGACTGGCTGCTGCGCTTCCGGGACAAGTACCCCCATGTGATCTGGCTCAACCCCAGCGACCGGCCCAGCTGGGGCCAGTACTGGTGCGAGACCTATGACAAGATCGCCGGCGTCTTCCCCATGTTCCCCCTGACGGTGCAGGGGCTGGAGGACGGCATGAAGAAGCTGCTGGCCCGGTGACCGGAGTGGCGGCGCAAAAGCCCCCGGGGGACGGAATCTTCCGTCCCCCGGGGGGCTTTGGTCTAAAGCGGCATCGTTCGCCGGGAAGAAGGGCTCAGTACAGGCCGAAGTAGTAATCCCAGAACCAGTCGTAGTCGCTGCTGCTGGAGCTGGGAGCGCTGCCCGCCTCGTCCTCGTGCTTGATGGAGCCGCCGGTCTGATAGGCGGCATCGGTCCAGCGGTCATAGGTGGCCACCACGGCGGTCACGTCGTCGTCCAGCTTGGTGGGCTCGCTGCCGCTGTACAGGTACAGGGTGCCCGTCTGGTGCTTGCCGCTGTACTCGCCCAGATACAGGACCGTGTTGTTGGCGGTCAGGGCCATTTCGTGGACGTCCTCGGCGATGGTCGCGGCCTCGCCGTCATAGATGCGCAGGGTGCCGTAGTCGTCCTCGTCGTTCCAGTCGGTGAAGTAGATCAGGCTGCCGTTCTCCATGTACTGATAGCTGGAGACGTTGTAGTCCACCTCCTGGCCGTTCAGGCACAGGTCGCCCTCGCCGTCCTTCATGTTCTTGCGGGTGATCAGGCTGCCGTCCTCCTGCAGGCTGTAGCTGTACACGTCCAGCTCCACCTCTTCGGGGGCGCCCACCTGGTCGCCGTCCACGGTCACCTTGTACAGGTCGCCGGTGTCCCCCTCCTCCGACAGGTTATCCATGTAGTAGATGGTCTTGCCCTCGGCGTCCATCTGGAAGCTCTCGGCGTCGTCGGTCTCCAGGGCCAGCATGGTGCTGCCGGCGATCACATAGTACTGGGTGCCGGTGTTCAGCATCTCCCGCACCCGGCTCTCCGCCTCATAGGCGTAGTCGATCTCCGAGAGCTTCACCTTGCTGGCGGAGGCCTCGTCCCGGACCTCGGCCAGCACCACCGCCTTGTCCGCGGCGGAGGCGGTCAGCCAGCTGTAGGCCAGGGAGTCGGTGACCAGGGTCTCCTCGGTGCCGTTGTAGTAGTAGAGCTCATAGCGGTTCTGCTGGATGGTGGACTCCTTCAGCTCCTCCCGCATCTCGTCCCGGTCCAGCTTATCCCGGTAGGCGTTGTAGGCCTCCATCTGCTGGTCCCGCTGGGCCTTGGCGGCCTGATAGGCCTCGGTGGTGTCATAGTCGAAGGACCACACATAGTCGGGGTACTCCACCGGCTGCATGGCCGCGTCGGAGGAAGCCAGATCGTCCTCGATGTAGTCCATCACGGACAGCTCGTCGCTGGCGGACTTGGTGTAGTACAGCTCGCCGGAGTCAAAGATCCGCACCACGCTGTTCACGTCGGAGGTGATCTTCGCCGGGTCCTCCGTGCCGCTCTGGCGGTACAGGGCGTCGTCCTTCAGATAGAGCACCTGGCTCAGGTCGTCGGACACGTCCTCGATGTCGGTGACGTTGCTGATGAGCTTCTCGCTCTCCCCGCCGGAGGTCCAGCGGTAGTAGCCGTCCTCCTCGGTGAAATAGGTGACGGTCTTGCCGTCATTGGTGACCCAGAACTTCTCCACGCCGGAGGCGATGCGCTCCTTGTCGGTGAGGTCGCTCTGGTACAGGTCGCCCTCCTTCAGATAGGTGACCAGGGTGCCGCTGGTGTTGATGGCGTAGTCATCCATATCGGTGTCCACCCGGGTGGCCTCTCCCTCCGGGTCGCCGGTCTCCCGGTAATAGATGGCGTCGCCGCCCCGGTCGGGGAAGAAGACGCGCTTGCCGTCCTCGCTCATCATCACCATCAGACTCAGGGCGAGGGCGTCGGAGGGGGTGGCCTCCTCCCCGTCCGTCAGGTCGGAGGTGATCTCCCAGTCCCCGTCCTCCTTCAAATTGGTGTACACCAGCTGGTCGTCCTTCAGGTACAGGGCGTAGTCGGCGGCGCTCCCGCCGCCGCCCATCAGCGTGGCGGCCGCCGCCACGATCACGATGGCGGCCACCACGCCGCCGCCGATCATCAGGGCCTTCTTGGGGGGCGCCTGGAACCCCTTCTTCTCCGGCTCCGCCTGTAGAGACGCGCCGCACTTGGGGCAGTGCTCCGCCCCGGCCGGGACCGCCTCGCCGCACTTGGGGCAGAAGGACGCTCCCCCGCCGCCGGCCTCTCCGCCGGACAGCTGGGCCCCGCAGGAGCCGCAGAACGCGGCGCCGTCCGGGAGCTCGTTTCCGCACTTAGGACATGTCGCCATTTTCATTCTCCTCCTTAAAATCACATTTCAGACAAAACCGCTCCGGGTCCGCCCTGACGGACCGCCCGGCTCCAGCCCCCTCCGCCCTGCCCCAGGGGGCAGCGGAAAACCCAGTTTATTTCCCGGGGAGGCGGCCGCTGTCTTGCTCTTACTTTACAACATTTTGGCGATAAAAACAATATGCTGGCTGCATAGTCCCGGATTTTTTCGCACTTTTTACAAGACTTTCCTGATTTCCGCCCTTTGCCCTTCTCCCGCGCCTGCGCCGCCGCGCCGGATATTTCCCGCCCCGGCCCGCCTCACCCCGCCCCGCTCTCTCCCCCGCTTCGGGAATTTGAGCGGAAAAACTTCCACAAAAACGGGACTTTTTTCTTTACATTCGGGAAAAACTGTGATATAGTATCCCAGCGTCAAACGCACCCCACCGGCTTCGTTTCAGGAGACAGCCCGGACAGGCGTCCGGGGCTTCCCCCGCCTGTTACGCAGCCCCTTGGGCATAGATTTTTTGAAAGGTGGAATTTCCCATGATCCGCAAGGACGAAAAGACGGCCGTTATCGAGGCCAACCGCATCCACGAGACCGACACCGGCTCCCCCGAGGTGCAGATCGCCATTCTCACCGCCCGCATCAACGAGCTCACCGAGCACCTGAAGATCCACAAGCAGGACAACCACTCCCGCCGCGGCCTGCTGAAGATGGTCGGTAAGCGCCGCAAGATGCTGGACTACCTGGCCAAGAAGGACGTGGAGCGCTACCGCGCCATCATCGCCAAGCTGGGCATCCGTAAGTAATTGTTTGCCTTCATAGGGCAGCGTTTTACCACGCTGCCCTATGTTCGCATATAAAACCAACACACAGCCAGGAGCGTCAGCGCGTTTTTAGCAGTTGAATATGGGCCTGTTCTGGGTGTCAGGGACACCTCTTGCCGAGAACTTCCGCCGTAGGGGCGCACATTGTGCGCCCGCAGATTGGCCAAGCGGTTTGGAAAAACGGGCGCACAATGTGCGCCCCTACACACGCCGCGCCTGTGTCAGGTAGTCTTTGCCGTCTTTCCCCCGGACCCGTATTCAAGTGCTAAAAGGTGTTGTCCGCTCCGGCATGAAAAATCTTCAAAAGGAGGACAACCCATGTCAACCATCATCAAGCACAAGGAATTCCCCAAGTTCAAGAGCTGGACCATGGACCTGTGCGGCCGTCCCCTGACCATCGAGGTGGGCAAGGTGGCCGAGCTGGCCAACGCCAGCGCCATGGTCAAGTACGGCGACACCACCGTCATGGTGGCCGTCACCGTGGCCCCCCGCCCCCGGGACGGGGTGGACTTCTTCCCCCTGTCCGTGGACTTTGAGGAGAAGCTGTACGCCGTGGGCCGCATCCCCGGCTCCTTCATGCGCCGGGAGGGCCGCCCCTCTCTGCCCGCCGTGCTGGCCAGCCGCCTCATCGACCGGCCCATGCGCCCCCTGTTCCCCTATGACTTCCGCAACGACGTGTGCATCACCTGCACCGTCATGAGCGTGGACTACGACTGCTCCCCCGAGGTGGCCGCCATGATCGGCGCCTCCGCCTGTGTGAGCTACTCCGAGATCCCCTTCGCCGGCCCCATCGGCTGCCTGGAGGTGGGCTACTGCGATGGCCAGATCGTCCTCAACCCCACCCAGGAGCAGCGCAAGACCAGCCGCATGGACGTGACCGTGGCCGCCACCCGGGAGAAGGTGGTGATGATCGAGGCCGGGGCCGACGAGATCCCCGACGAGATCATGTACGCCGGCATCGTGAAGGCCCACGAGGAGATCCGCAAGCAGATCGACTTCATCGACCAGATCGTCGCCGAGATCGGCAAGCCCAAGATGGAGTACGAGCACGCCCAGTTCAACCAGGAGCTGTTCGACAAGATCGTGGACGAGTTCATGGACGAGGCCAAGGCCGCCATGGACACCGACGACAAGAACGTGCGCGAGGAGCGCTGGAACGCCATGATCGACCACTGGCACGAGAAGTATCTGGAGGAGTATCCGGATATGGATCAGTACCTGGAGGAGTTCACCTATAAGTTCCAGAAGAAGATCGTCAAGGCCTGGCTGCTGGAGGGCCACCGTGTGGACGGCCGCGCCAAGAACGAGATCCGTCCCCTGGCCGCCGAGGTGGGCGTGCTGCCCCGGGTCCACGGCTCCGGCCTGTTCACCCGCGGCCAGACCCAGGTGCTGTCTGTGTGCACCCTGAACACCCTGGCCGCCTCTCAGAAGCTGGACACCATCTGGGAGGAGACCGAGAAGCGCTATATGCACCACTACAACTTCCCGCCCTACTCCGTGGGCGAGGCCAAGGC
>CASEKM010000126.1 GCA_949288405.1 uncultured bacterium
CGGCATGCGCATCGTCATCGAGCTCAAGCGGGACGCCAACCCCCAGGTGGTCCTCAACCGCCTGTTCGCCCAGACCCAGCTCCAGACCACCTTCGCCATCAACATGCTGGCACTGGTGGAGGTGAACGGCAAGCTCCAGCCCCGCATCCTGTCCCTGCGGCACATCCTGGACGAGTACATCGCCTATCAGGAGCAGATCATCACCCGCCGCACCCGGTACGACCTGAAAAAGGCCCAGGAGCGGGCCCACCTGCTGGAGGGCCTGCTGGTGGCCCAGGACAACATCGACGAGGTCATCCACATCATCCGCACCAGCTATGACAACGCCAAGGAGCGGCTCATGGAGCGCTTCCACCTGGACGACGTGCAGGCCCAGGCCATCTGCGACATGCGGCTCATCTCCCTCCAGGGCCTGAACCGGGAGAAGCTGGAGGCGGAGTACAGAGAGCTGGAGGAGCGCATCGCCTACTTCCAGAAGCTCCTGTCCGACGAGACCATGCTCCGGGGGGTGCTCAAGGACGAGCTGTCCGCCATCCGGGACAAGTACGGAAACGACCGGGTCACCGAGATCCAGGACGTGGAGGACGAGATCGACATCGAGGACCTGATCCAGGAGGAGCAGTGCGTCTTCACCCTCACCCAGGCCGGGTACATCAAGCGCACCCCGGTGAGCGAGTACGCCGCCCAGGGCAAGGGCGGACAGGGCCGCAAGGGCATCACCACCCGGGAGGAGGACTATGTGGTGGACGTGTTTACCGCCTCCACCCACGACTATATGCTCTTCTTCACCAACACCGGCAAGGTGTACCGGAAGAAGGGCTATCAGATCCCCCAGGCGGGCAAGACCGCCAAGGGGACCAACATCGTCAACATCCTCCAGGTGGAGCCGGGGGAGCGGGTGCAGACCATGATCCACACCGCCTCCATCCAGGACGACGGCCGCTATCTGGTGATGGTCACCCGGAAGGGTACCGTCAAGCGCCTGCCCGCCAACGCCCTGAAGAACCTGCGCAACAACGGCATCCGCGCCCTGCGCATGGAGGAGGGGGACGAGCTCATCTCCGTGCGGGAGACCGACGGCACCAAGAAAATTTTGATCGCCACCCACGACGGCATGGCCGTGTGCTTTGACGAGAACGACGTGCGCCCCATGGGCCGGGAGGCCGTGGGCGTCCGGGGCATCAAGCTGCGGGAGGGGGACTATGTGGTGGGGGCCGCCAGGGCCACCGCCGGAAAGACCGTCCTCACCATCACGGAAAACGGCTACGGCAAGCGCACGCCGGTGGAGGAGTACCGCATCACCAACCGGGGCGGCCTGGGCATCAAGAACTACGCCGTCACCGAGAAGACCGGGCCCATCGTGGGCATCAAGGTGGTGGACGGCTCCGAGGACCTGCTGCTGGTCACCGCGGCGGGCATCCTGATCCGCACCCATGTGGACGCCATCCGAGTGGCTGGCCGGGCCACCCAGGGGGTCATCGTCATGCGCTTCAAGGAGGAGGGGGACAAGGTGATCTCCCTGGCCCTGGCGGAGCGGGAGGAGGAGTCCACAGATCCCGGCGAGATTGTGGAAAATCCTCAGGAGACGGCCCCGGAGGAAAACCAGGAGCCGGACGCCCCTGTGGAATAAGAGAGAATAAACCGGGGGAAAAACGGAGAGGAGCGGAGGAAAATGGCACAGCGGAACAGGAGCTTTCTTTGGATTCGGCGTGTGATCGGAGTTGTCTTTCTGATCTGGGGCCTGCCCTCCCTCCTGCCGGGGCTGGCGCTGCTCCAGGTCTTTGGGATACACGGACTGATTTGGCTGATAGAACCCCTGATTTTTGTCATCATCGGGCTGGTGCTCCTGCTGGGGGGCCGGAAGAAGCGGGCCAGGGAGGAGGAGCAGGCCAGCTCCGTCCCCTGGAGCCAGCGGGAGAAGGCCTCCCAGAGGTTCCAAAGAAGCGAAGGGCGCCTCTCCCGCTTCTCCGCCCGGAGCCGTCAGGAGGAGCGAGAGGCGGAGACCCATGACCACATCCCTTCCACCGCGCTGGGCACCGAGGGGCGGCTGAGACAGCTGGAGACCCTGCGGGACGCCGGGCTTATGACCCGGGAGGAGTATCAGGCCAAGCGGGAGCAAATTTTGAGCGGCCGCTGACAGGAGGGATTTTTGTGAGCAGAAGAAAAAAAGTCACCTACCGGCCCAGCAAGGCCCAGGGGATCTTCAGCACCATCTGGGGCGGGATCTTTGTGCTCATCGGCCTGGTTGTGGTCATTCCGGCGATCGGTCCCTTCGGCCTGCTGTGGACGGCGGGCGCCGCGGCCATCACGGCCCTGAATGCCTATCGGGCCTTTGGAAAGCGTTACAGCGGGGCGGAGATCCACATTGAGGAGGAAACTGTGGAAAACTTCTCCGGCCAGGACCGGGAGGCGGCCCCCCAGACCCACGACCACATCCCCTCCACCGCCCTGGACGCCAAGGAGCGGCTGGAGCAGCTGGAGCGCCTGAGGGAGGCGGGGCTGATCACCGGCGAGGAGTACCGGAAGAAGCGGGAGGAAATTTTGCAGGATTTGTAACAGGAGGAACGCCATGAAACTTGCCAACGCCCTGTCCCAGCGCTCTGAGCTGCAGGAGCGCATCCGCCAGCTGGAGGGCCGCCTGCTGAACAACGCCAAGGTGCAGGAGGGGGAGGTCCCCGCCGAGGACCCCCAGGAGCTTCTCAAGGAGCTGGAGGAGCATTACGCCCAGCTGGAGCGGTACATCGCTGCCATCAACCGCACCAACAGCCGCACCCTGGTGGAGGGAGTTCCCCTGTCCGACCTGCTGGCCCGGCGGGACTGCTGGAAGAAGAAGCTCCAGGGCCTGCGGGACTTCCTGGACTGCGCCAGCGAGCTGGCCCCCCGGCGCACCGTGGGGGAGATCAAGATCCGCAGCACCGTCAACGTGCGGGCTATGCAGAAGGAGATCGACTGGCAGGCCAAAGAGCTGCGGGAGCTGGACGAAAAGATCCAGGAGGCCAACTGGACGACGGAACTGATGGAGTAAGAGCGGCCTATGTGCCTGCCCCAGGAAAAAGACAGAATATTTGGGCGGACGTATGGTCCGCCTCTGCAGCACAATCAAATGGTAGCGTGAAAAGCGGGCGTCAACCTCCTTGTGCCGGAGTCATTGGGCACCGTGGTCTGCGGACGCGGAACCGCCGCGGGGTTCGATTCCCCACGTCTTTCTTACGTTCGGTACCCTTACATGAGCATCGTAACGGTTTTTGTTTCTTACCGGACGCTGGTTTCACGCGGGTGGGAAAGGGGAATAAAAAGCCTTCCCCCCGCAGGGGGAAGGGTGGAAGAGCATAAGAGAAAGGCAGCGTATAGCCTTCTCCTGGGAGAAGGTGGTCCGAAGGGCCGGATGAGGGGAGCGGTAAAGAATTGAAGGAGCGTCCGTATACCAGAATCCGCGCTCAGGAATTGCGGAAAAACGCGACCAGAGAAGAAAATCATCTGTGGTATGATTTTCTTAGAACGCATCCCCTGCAATTTAATAGACAAAAACCGTTTGGCCGCTATATCGTTGATTTCTACTGCGATAAAGCTAAGTTGGCGATTGAGCTGGACGGCTCACAGCATTATGAAAATGCAGGTCTGCAATATGACGAAGAACGGACAAAATACCTGCTTGAAGTAGAAAAAATCAAAGTGATTCGCTTTACAAACAGTGAAATAAAAAACAATTTTGAGGGGGTCTGCGCCGCCATTAACATGGAGCTTGCGAAAACGGTCCCCTCATCCGGCACGGCTGCGCCGCGCCACCTTCCCCCAGGGGAAGGCTTTAGGAGGAGCATGAAAACCGTAACTATCTACACTGACGGGGCCTGTTCGGGCAATCCGGGGCCCGGCGGGTGGGGGGCCATCCTCATGTACGGCCCCCACAAAAAGGAGCTGTCCGGGGGCGAGGCACACACCACCAACAACCGCATGGAGCTCACCGGGGTCATCACCGCCCTGGAGGCCCTGAGGGAGCCCTGTGTGGTGGAGCTGTACTCGGACAGCAAGTACGTCATCGACGCCCTGGAGAAGGGCTGGGCCAAGGGGTGGAAGGCCCGGGGGTGGATCAAGTCGGACAAGAAGCCCGCCCTGAACCCGGACCTGTGGGAGCGGCTGCTGGAGCTGTGCCAGTACCACCAGGTGAACCTCCACTGGGTCAAGGGCCACGCCAGCAATCCCTACAACAACCGCTGCGACGAGCTGGCGGTGGCGGAGAGCCGGAAATATAAATAAAAAGGCGCGGCCGCCGGCCGCGCCTTTTCCTGTGCAATTTACTTGATCTCGTAGTCCCGGCCGAACTGGAGCTCCCCGAAGTCGATGCGGGTGGTCTTCTCCAGGTCGTCGTCTTCCCCGTCCTCCTCCTGGGCGGACCCGGAGGCGTCCTCCTGGGCGGGAGCGGACTCCCCCGCCTGGCGGACCTTCTCGTTCTCGGCGGCCGCCTCGGCCATGGCCTGGGCCACCAGGCGCTGGACGCTGTCGTCGATGTCGGAGACGGTCTCCTCCACCTTGTCCTCCTGGGTGGCCTGGGCGGGGGCGGGAGCCAGCTGGCTCAGCTGGTCCAGGTACTCCTGGGCCTTGGCGTGGAGGGCGCGCACCTGCTGGACATAGGCGGCGGTCTCCTTCTGGGCGGACTCCAGGCGGAAGCGCTCGGCCTCCTCCTCCCGGCGGATGTCCGCCAGCTTCTCCTGGGCCTCCGCCTGGGCGTCCTGGAGGATCTGGGCGCGCTTCTGCTCCGCCTCCTTCACCAGGTCGTCCGCCATCCGCTGGGCGGCCATCAGGGCCTTGCGCATGGCCTCCTCGGTGGAGCGGTACTCCTCCACCTTGTCCACCAGCACCTTCATTTTGCTCTTCAGCACCGCGTTCTCACTGTACAGGGCGCTGTAGTCCTCGGTGAGTACGTCTAAAAACTCGTCCACCTGGGCCATATTGTATCCGCCGAAAGACGCCTTGGGGAAGGCGCGCTCGGATACCTCCTGGGGAGTCAGCATGGTTCATTACCTCCTAAAAAAGCGCCCAGGGGCGCTGTGGGTTCTAAATTTGTGCAGGGCGCGCTGGCCCGGAGTGTTCCCGATTTCGCCGCCAAAGATAACTTTTTTGTTCTAACGGTCCGTGTCCCGGGCGGCGACCTTCTTTTTCCATGGCGAAAAAGAAG
>CASEKM010000127.1 GCA_949288405.1 uncultured bacterium
GACGTGTCTCCCAAAACGGCGGGCGGGTGAGGGCACCCGCCCCTACGGCGGATCTTGCACCGGGAGCATTGGCTCGGCAAACTCAGGCGCAATTCTTGAACCGCACCAGCGGCAAATTTCCGCCCACCCAGGGCCCCAGTGGGCCCGGATAGAACCGCTGCCAAGCACTCCTGGCTTTGCGCGCCGGAAATTTTGCTGAACTTCTCAGGAGGGTCCCCCGTAATGGGGGGCCGGGGGTAAGGCGAATATGAGCGCGTAAGCGCTCATCTGAGCCGTCCCCCGGCGATCCTTTGGTGACTTTCCCATCGCTGGGAAAGTCACTCGCCGCCCGCAGGCGGCGAAACACCCCTGCAAATTATCTCACAGCTCCCGCACCAGCTCTTTAAACACCTGCCCCCGCTCCATAAAATTCTTAAACCGGTCAAAGGCGGCGCAGGCGGGTGAGAGGACCACGATGTCCCCCGGCTGGGCGGCGGCTCTGGCCTCCTTTACCGCCCCGGCCAGGTCTCCGGCCATGAGGATGGCGGGAGCGCCGTCCCGGTATCCGGGGGCCTCCTCCACCGCCTGGCGGATGGCGGGGGCGGTGTCCCCAGTGAGGACCAGGGTCTTCACCCGGTCCACGATCTCCATGCCGAGCTGGGTAAAGGGAACTCCCTTGTCATACCCTCCGGCGATCAGGACCACCTTCTGGGGGAAGGCCTCCAGGCAGGCGGTGGTGCGGCTGGGGCTGGTGCCGATGGAGTCGTTGTACCACCGCACCCCGTCCAGCTCCCGGACAAACTCGATGCGGTGCTCCACCCCCTTGAAGCGCTGGGCAACCGCCCGGACGCACTTGTCGGGGACAATGCCGTCCACAGCGGCCACGGCCGCCATGAAATTCTCCACGTTGTGGTCGCCGGGGAGCTGGATCAGCTCCAGGGGGAGCACCTCCCGGCTGCCCTGATCGTTGGTGAGCCAGATGGCCCCGTCCCGGAGATAGACCCCCTCCTCCAGACGCTCCTTCCGGCTGAACCAGGTGACGGGGCACAGGGCCTCCTGGGCCATGGCCCGGGTGCCCGGGTTGTCATAGTTGAGGATCAGCCGGTCCTCGGGGCCCTGGTGGAGGAAGATGTTCTTCTTGGCCCGGACGTACTCCTCCATGGTGTGGTGGTAGTCCAGGTGGTTGGGGCTCACGTTGGTGACCACGGCAATGTGGGGGCTCTGGTCCATGGTCATCAGCTGGAAGGAGGACAGCTCCAGCACAGCGTAGTCCTCCTCCACCATGTCGGCCACGTCGGGCAGCAGGGGCTTGCCGATGTTGCCCCCCAGGTACACGTTTTTCCCCGCCTCCTTGAGGAATTCGGCGATGATGGTGGTGGTGGTGGTCTTGCCGTCGCTGCCGGTGACGCCGATGAGGCGGCTGGGGCAGGTCTGGAAGAACACCTCCATCTCCGAGCTCAGGGAGATGCCCCGCTGGGCGGCCTCCTGGAGCTCTGGGGTGTTGGGGCTCAGACCGGGCGTGCGGAAGATCAGGTCCGCCTGGAGGTCCTGTAAATACCCCTCCCCCAGGATCAGCCTGGCGCCCAGGCTCTCCAGCTCCTGGGCCTGCTCGGCCAGGCGCTCCCTGGGGGCCCTGTCCCGGACGGTGACCTCCACCCCGGCCCGCAGGAGCATTTTGATCAGCGGGATGTTGCTCACCCCCATGCCGATCACGGTGACCCTCCGGTCCCTGAGCTCCGCCAGATATTCGTTGATGGTGGACATAGCGCCCCCTCCTTTCTTTTCACAGCTGCGTTCCCTCGAAAGCCCGCCCGCGGGCGGGACACACACAACAGAGCTGGAACTTCTGTCCAGCTTTACTTCCGTTAGTATATTACCATAGCCCGCAAAAAAATTCAATTCCCAAGCGCCGCGCCCTTTTGCCGCCCCCTGCGCCGCCCCTTCGGAAAAAGGAGGATTTGACATCGGCCCGGTTTTCCGGTATGATAGAGGACGCAAGCGGGCTGGACAGCCGCGCGGGCGGGGCGAAAGGCCCGTCTGTGAGGAAAGTCCGGGCTCCACAGGGCAGGGATAACGGGTAACACCCGCCGGGGGCGACCCTAGGAAAAGTGCAACAGAAATAGACTGCCGGCCTCTGGCCGGCGATGGTGGAAAGGCGAGGTAAGAGCTCACCCGATGGCGTGTGAAAGCGCCCATCGCTGTAAACTCTATCCCGGAGCAACGCCGTGGAGGGACACATAGGCCGGCCCGGCCGTCCCGGGGAGGCGGCTTGAGCGCGTTGGCAACAGCGCGTCGAGATAGATGGCTGTCTTAAAAGACAGAACCCGGCTTACAGGCCCGCTTGCACCAGAGGCCCCGGACGAATGTCCGGGGCCTTTTCTCTCCTCCGCCAACCTTTGAACTTTCTGAAAATTTTCTGAAATTTTCTTGACTGGGGCGGCGGACCGTGGTATTTTGGCTGTGGACCCGGTAGGTAAGGCTACCACAGGGATATGGGCCGCTGCCGCAAAAGGATGGAGACATCCTGCGCTGGTTGGAACAGGACCTGTCGAACACAAGGCAGGCTCTAACGCGGCTTCACCGCCCTGCGGCGCTAAAGCTCAAACGGCGGCCCTGTGTTTTGTTTTGGATCCCCAGATCATTTGACGCACGCGGACTGCCAGGCAGTCCGCGTGCTTTTGCTTTGCCCTCCGGCGTCCCATCTTCTCACGAAACGAGGTGACATCCATGGACAGCGGCAGTCGAGGTCCCGGCCGGCCTCTCCCAGCGCTGCTCTCCCCCGCCGCCCGGTCCATGGGCCCGGAGGAGTCCCCCGCTTTGGCCTGACCGGCCAGACCTCCTGTCAAAACCGCCGGCACCCGCCGGTACCTGATGACAAGGAGGGAATTCTCATGCGGAAAAACAAATATCTCACCGATCCCTGCGCCGCTCCCCGCACGGTGGCGGCCCTCATGTCCCGGGAGCTCTCGCTGCTCTCCCCCCGGATGACCGCCCGGGAGGCCCTGGCCCGCCTGCGCCAGGTGGGCGTTCCCCGGGATCTCTTTACCAACTGCTATGTGGTGGACGAACAGGGGCGTCTGCTGGGCCTGCTCACGGTACGGGCCCTGCTGTCCCTGCCGGAGAACGCCCGGCTCTCCGCCGCCATAGAGCGCCCCCAGGCCGTGCTCTCCCCGGAGGATGACCCGGAGGAGGCCGCCGCCCTGCTGGACCGGCTGGATGTGTCGGAGCTGCCGGTCACAGACCTGGACGGGCGGCTGGAGGGCGCCTTCACCGCGGAGGCCGCCCTGGACATTCTTCGGGAGGAGGCCACCGAAGACATGGAGCGCATGGCCGCCATACAGCCCTCGGAGCGGCCCTATCTGCGCACCGGCGTGCTGGAGCTGTACCGGAGCCGGGTGGTGTGGCTCCTGCTGCTGATGGTCTCCGCCTCCTTTACCGGGGCCATCATCACCTACTTTGAGGACGCCCTGGCGGCCCAGGTGGTCCTCACCGCCTTCATCCCCATGCTCATGGACACCGGCGGCAACTGCGGCAGCCAGTCCTCCGTCACGGTCATCCGCGGCCTCTCCCTGGGGGAGATCCCCCCAACCGGCTGGTGGCCGGTAGCCTGGAAGGAATTCCAGGTAGGCGCCCTGTGCGGCCTCACCCTGGGAGTGGTAAACCTGGCCCGGCTGGTCCTGTTCACCCAGGTGGACTTTGCGGTGGCTCTGGTGGTGACCCTGACCCTGCTGGTCACGGTGGTGATCTCCAAGCTGCTGGGCGGCCTGCTGCCCATGGCCGCCAGCCGCCTGGGCCTGGACCCCGCCGTCATGGCCAGCCCCCTGATCACCACCGTCGCCGACGCCCTCTCCCTGCTGGTCTACTTCCAGATCGCCGGGGCCCTGCTGTCCCTCTGACCGGGGACGCCGCCCCACCCACATGGACAAAAAACAGCGGAACGCACCAGAAAACTGTGCGTTCCGCTGTTTTTCTCTGCTCCGCGGGGCCCGGTCAGGGGGTGTCCAGGTCCACCAGGATGTTGTCCGTGCCGTGCTGCTCAAACTCGGCGATGTAGGCGTCGATGCGGCTGGTGAGCTCGTCATAGTTGCTCTCGTCAATGGGGGCGTCATCCATGTCCCGGCGGGCCAGATCCTCCGCCAGGATGTCGAAAAACACGTTGTTCTCATACTCCATGATGGCCTCGTGGATGCCCCCCTCCACAAAGGCCCGGGAGGGGACGATCTCCCCCTGGTAGAGCTCCGCCAGAGAGGGCATGCCCTCCAGCGCCGCCTTGCCGAAGAGCAGGCTCTCCACCTCGTCGTAATCCTTGAACCGCTGATCGCCCCGGGTGGAGTTCAAGATCCAGTTCCCGATGTACACCAGGTCGAGCAGACGGCGAAATTGTTTCTTGTTCAATTCCAGGTTCATTCCATGGCCTCCTTTCCCAGAACCGAAGCAGGTCGTCAGGACCACTCCTCACCCCTATATTATAATCCATGGGGTGGGGTTGTCAAATGGAGAAACCGGGTTTTTTGCTTAAAATTGACTCGCCGCTTACAAAAACCGGAAGGGGGCTCCGCCGCGGCCCGCCGGAGACACAAAATTTTCGGGGGCTCTCTCTCACGCCGCCCCGGGCGCGGCACTGTGACAATGACAGAGATAACTATAACATTTACATTGACATTGACTGTAACTGTTACTATAACGCAGCCCTATTTGCACGGAAACGTGCAACAAAATCCCCGCTCCCGCCTACAGTAAACGCGCAAAAGGAGGCATATGCTTTGTCAAACGCAAAACGAGGCTTTGTATTCTATTTCGACCTGTGTCCCATGGTGGACGCCCTGCCCCCGGACCAGCGGGGGTGGCTGCTGTCCGCCCTGTGCGCCTACGCGGACCGGGTGTGGAGGGATCCGGCCTTTTCCCCGGAGGAGATCGAGGAGCTCTACCCCCAGTGTTCTCCCCAGACCCAGATGGCCTTCCGGTTCCTGGCGTCTGTCATTCTGCGGGACACCAAAAAGTGGCTGGACCGGCGGGACGCCCTCAGCCAGCGCCGCACCCAGCGGGAGCAGGCTCCGGCCGCCGCCCCCGCCGGGAAGGAGAGCGCGGCGGCCCTGGAGCGCTCCCGGCAGGAGTTCAGCTATCTGTCCAAGGTGGTGGAGCAGATCCACAGGGACAACGAGGCGGAGGCGGCGGGGCA
>CASEKM010000128.1 GCA_949288405.1 uncultured bacterium
CGCAGAAGGCGATAAACAGGACGATGGACAGATCCGCCCGGCGGGTGAACTGGTAGGCTGCGGCCGCCGCCAGGATGCCCAGGGGCAGCGCCAGCCCCAGGAACAGCAGATAGGCCAGCAGAAAGTTTACGCCGGTGAACACGGCGCCGATCCGCCCCGCGCTGATGGGCAGCCAGACCAGCATGGTGAGGCCCACCGTCAGCACCGCGGCCGTCAACAGGGCCAGCAGGCGGGTCAGGGCTGTGGTCAGAGGGGACACCACCGCGTCGGTGAGGACGTCCACCCGGCTGCGGCAGGCCCGGTCCAACTCAAAGATGGTCAGCAGGCCGAAGAGAATGGCCCCGGCCACACCGCCGGCTATGGCGGGGTTTGCCAGATACATGGAGAGCATGGTGGAGGCCGTGGCGGGCTGGTAGAGCACCAGCCCCGACACCGGGGAGAGGACCGTCAAAGCCATCACCAGCCAGGTCAGGCGGTTTCGGAGCAGCCGCCCCAGCTCCAGGGGATACAGTTTCCAGGTTTTCATTGTGCCGCCTCCCGGGAAATGAGGTACAGGTAGGCGTCCTCCAGGGTGGGTTCCTCCGCCTGGGCATAGGGTGGCAGCTGGTCTGCCACCGCCCGGCAGCGGATACCCCGGCTGGTGTTCACACGGGCGGTGATGTGGAGGCCCGCCTCCTGCCCGGCCTCCCGCTCGTAGAACACCCCCACATGGCCGGCGGCCGCCTGGATCAGCTGCTCCGGCGTGCCGGTGAACAGGATGGTCCCGTGGTGGATGACCACGATCTGGTCGCACACCGACTGCACATCCTCAATGATGTGGGTGGAGAGCAGCACCAGATGCTCCTGGGCGGTGCGGGAAAACAGGTTGCGGAAGTGGATGCGCTCCTCCGGATCCAGGCCCACGGTGGGCTCGTCGAAAATCAGGAAGGGAGGATTCCCCAGCAGGGCCTGGGCGATGCCCACCCGCTGGCGCTGGCCGCCGGAGAGGGTGCGGATCTTGGCTCTGGCCTTCTCCTCCAGATTCACCGCCGCCACCACCTCTCGGATGGCCGCTTTGGGGTTTTTCAGCCCCTTGAGGGCGGCCATGTAGTCGAGAAACTGGGTGACGGTCAGCTCGTCGAAGAGGCCGAAGTCCTGGGGAAGATAACCCAGGCTTGCCTTCAACTTTTTCTCCGCTTTGTTCAGCGGCGTCCCGTCCACCAGGATAGTCCCCTGGGTGGGCGTCAGGGCCGCCACCAGCAGCTTCATCAGGGTGGATTTGCCCGCCCCGTTGGGGCCCAGCAGGCCGATAAGGCTGGGGGAGTTCAGCTCCAGGTTCAGCCCTTTCAGGGCCTGTTTCCCGCTGGGGTAGGTCATGCTGACATTTTGAATTTTGAGTTCCATATTGTCGGATTCCTTTCTGCTTGGGATGAGGAAAGGATACCAGGGCAATATGGAGGGGAGGTGGAGGGAGTGTGTGGTTTGTGTGGAGATGGACAGAAAACGGGACAGGCCGGCGGCCTGCCCCGTTCTAACGCGATAAAAGAAGTTTTTTCACCCAGTTATCCAGAAATGCCAGCTGCTCCTCCGTGTGGAACCAGTGCTCACCGTCCTCCAGGACGGTGAGACCGGCGCCGTGCGCCGCCGCGAACCGCTTCACCGTCTGGCGGGACACCAGGTGATCCCCTCCTGCGTAGAGGATCTCCGTGGGGATTTTCCAGGTAATAGGGTGCTCCCGCACATAGCACAGGTACGCCCAGGACAGGGTCTCCCCGAAGTCCGTGAGGATCTCCCCCTGTTCCCGCAGCGTCTGCTCCGACGCGCCGGCCCAGGCCATCATGTCCAGGATTAGCCGCTCCATGTCCAGCACCGGCGACACGAACAGGGCCCTGTCCAGCGACCGATCCCCCAGGGCCAGCATGGCGAAATAGGCCCCGATGCTGTTGGCCAGGAGAACGATGCGGTCATACTGCCGGCGGGCCACGTCATAGGCGGCCGCAATCTGGGGCGCCGCCTCCCAGGGGAGCTCCCCTTGGTAGTCCACCCCCAGCACGTCAAAGCCGGGGCAGACGGCCCGGAAGCGGTCTGCCTCCCCGGCACTGCCGCCCTTGCCGTGGATATACAAAATAGCGTGTTTCAAAATGTACCTCTCTTTTCCTGCCTGTCAGAGATGCCGCCCGTAAAACGCATTCAGCCGCTCCGCCAGTGCCTTGGGATTTTCCAGTGCCTTGGGATTTTTCTCGTTCACCACATGTCCGGTGTTCTCGATGACTTGCAGCTCCGCCCCCGGGATGTGCCTGGCCAGAAAGCGGGCCGATTTCAGGTTCGCGCTATCCTTTTCCCCGCAGAGGATGAGCGTGGGACACCGGATCTCCCCCAGCCGGCCGCTGAAGTTCAGATTTTTCATGGAGCTCCCCAGGGCAAAGGTATCCCGCTTGTTAAAGGCCATGGACGCGAAGGCGGACTTGGGCAGAAACCGGAACACCACGTTCTGGAGGGCAAAGGCGACCTTGGGAACCTTGTGGGGCGTGCCGATGAGCACCAGGGTCTTGACATTCTCCGGGTGATCCAGGGCATAATCCAGGGCCAGGATGCCCCCCAGGGAGAGGCCGCACAGGTGAACCGGCCCGCTGGTCTGGGCGCAGTATTGGGCGAAGGCGGCGCGCAGGTTGGGAAAGCTGGCCTCCCGCCCGTTTAAGATGGCGGACAGCTCCGGGCACAGGATGTCCTCCCGGCGGTTCAGATAGGAAACTGTCTCCCGCCAGCTGTCCGCTTTGTGGCCGGAGCCGTGAACCAAAATCGTCTTTTCCATGGGCGCTCTCCCTTCCTTTAGTTCGTTCCGGATCCTCTTTTGATAAAGCTTACGCTCCCTTTGGCCTCGTGTCCTGTCACAGTAAATATGTAAGTATCATCTTCTTGAATCACGATTTCAAACGCAGAGGTGGGCACATCTGTCTCGGAATAGATCGCCTCTCCCGCACTGTTTTCCACCTGAATGTCCACGCTTCCATCGTCACTTACAACAGCTGTATCAATGACATCTCCTGTTTTCAAAGACAGCTCTCTGTGGTCGGACGTATTCAAGACACTGTATTCCATGATAAATTGGGTATCATTTCCTGTGCTGCTGCCGTTAAATGTGGCATGACCACAGGCGCTTAACAGTGTCAGAGAAATGCAGAGTATCCCAGCGAAGACTGATTTTTTCATAGCTGCTCCTAATTTAGAATGTGATTGTTTTATTTTATCATATAGCGGCTGCAAAATCCACCGTTCCCTCAAGCGAAAAACCGCACCGTGGCCCGCACCCCGTCCGCCGTATTTTCCATGGCACACTCCGCCCCGTGGCGCTCCAGAATCATCTTCACCAGATACAGCCCCAGGCCGCTGCCGCCGGTGGAGCGGTTTCGGGAGCTCTCCTCCCGGTAGAAGGCCTCGAACAGGCGGGGCAGGGCCTCCTCACCGATATGGGCCCCGGTGTTCTCCACTGTCAGGGCTGGCCGGCCCTCCAGCAGGCCGCACCACACCCGCACCTGCGCCCCCTCCGGGGAGTAGAGGGCGGCGTTGGACAGCAGGTTCCCCACCGCCCGCCCCAGCAGGGAGGCGTCTCCGGTGACGGTGAGTCCCGGCGTCAGATCCTTCACCAGCCGCTGGTTCCGCTGCTCCAGAAGGGGCATGTCCAGAGCCAACTGGCGCTCGATCAGGCCGGACAGCTCCACCGCTTCCCGCTTCACGGCCCCGGAGCTGCCCTCCATGCGGGAGATGGCCAGCATCTCCTGCACCAGATTTTCCATCCGCCCCGTCACCTGGAGGGAGCGCAGCAGGTATTTGTCCCGGTCCCGGTAGACCCCCACCCCCTCCAGCATGCCGGAGAGCTGCCCCTTCAGGATGGTCACCGGGGTCTTCAGCTCGTGGGAGGCGGCGTTGAAAAAGGCCATCCGCTGGCGGTCCAGCTCCCGCTCCCGCTCCACCTCACCCCGGAGGGCCCGGTTGGCCCGCTCCAGGTCGGTGAGGGCGGTGTCCAGCCGCCGGGCCAGCTGATCCAGACTGCGGCCCAACTGGCCGATCTCGTCCCGGCGCTTCTCCCCGCACTCCCAGTGGAAGTCCAGCTGGGCCATCTTCCCGGCGATGGAACTCATGCGCACGATGGGCCGGGTGATGTACCGGGAGTAGAAGAAGGCACACAGCAGGGAGAAGGCCAGCAGCACCAGCAGCAGCCAGGGGGCCATCTGCGCCAGGGCCCGCACCGCCAGGTTCTCCGCCTGGATGCGGGGGGTGACGTAGAGGGTGCAGCTCCCGCTCTGGCCGGCAAAGGTCACCTCGGCGGCGATGGTGGCCCCGTCGGAGGCGGTGATGGTCATGGTTTCCCCGGTGTCCGTGTCTGTCCCATAGCTGACCACCGTATCCCTCTCCGCCGTGGTGACGGCCACCCCCTTGTCCTCATACACGGTATAGGTGGTCAGTTTGGCCCCGGTGTCCACCAGCGCCCCGTCCGGCCCCACCAGCATGGCGTTGGCCCCGGAGGAGAGCACGAACTCGTCCAGCAGTTCCCCGCAGTCCTCCGGCGTACTGTCCGCCAGCCGCTCCACCAGAGTGTCCACCTGGGCGGTGAGGTCGTCGTTGACCACCGCGGTGTAGGTGCTGGGGGTGGCCCAGGCGATGAAGCCGAAAGTGACCGCCCCGGCGAAGAGCAGGATGCCGGCGGTAATGAGAAAAATGCGGGCGGTCAGGCTCTCAGCGATCCTCTTTCGCGGCACGATAGCCCACCCCTCTCACCGTCTCGATGTAGTCCCGCCCCAGCTTGCGGCGGAGGTTCTTGATGTGGCTGTCCACCACCCGCTCGTCCCCGTAGAAGTCGTAGTCCCACAGCTTTGCCAGCAGCATCTCCCGGGTAAACACCCGGCCCGGCGCGGCCAGAAAGGTGTGGAGCAGCTCAAACTCCCGGGCGGTCAAGTCCAGGCTCCGGCCGTCCAGCAGAACCTCCCGGCTGTCCAGATCCAGGGACAGATCCCGGTACCGCAGGCGGCTGTCCTCCCCGGCGTCTCCCCGGCGGCGGAGGATGACCCGGATCTTCTCCAGCAGCACCGGCATGGAGAAGGGTTTCGTGATATAGTCGTCAATGTCCAGCCGGAAGCCCCGGAGCTGCTGTTCCTCCCCGTCCAGGGCGGTGAGCATCAAAATAGGCACCTGGGACTGGCGGCGAATGCACTCGCAGACCCCGAAGCCGTCAATCTTGGGGAGCATCAAGTCCAGCAGCACCAGGTCAAAGGGCTGCGCGCTGAACCGCTCCAGGGCCGCCACCCCATCCCCAGCCACGGCGGTCTGGTAGCCCGCGTCCTCCAGATAGGCCCGCAGCAGCTCCTGGATGTCCAGCTCGTCCTCGATAATCAAAATGGATTTCATATGGCATCACCTATGGGGAGTGTAGCATGGAAATATGAATTTTGTGTGGAGAGCGGGCAAAAAGAATGGCCGTTTCTGGCGGAAAGAAATGGAAAAAGCTGCCGGCGTCAGCTGACGCCGGCGGCAATGGCTGTCCGGGGTCTCACTCCTCCCGCAGCCGCTCCACCACGGTGCGGCGCTCTGCCGCCCGGACCGTGAGGACGGGGATGCCCGCCCCCAGCAGGGCGAACAGGGGGACGATGAGCAGGAAGACTGTCAGATCCAGGTGGTAGGTGAAGAACCAGAACAGCCCCTCCACCGCCCGGAAGGCCACCGGGCCCAGGACCAGGGCCAGCAGCAGGGCCAGCCCCGCCGCCCCCAGGGCGTACAGCAGGCCCTCCCACACCAGCATGGCCCGCTGCTGCCTGGCGGTCATGCCCACGGCCTGGAGCACCGCCAGCTCCCGCCGGCGGGCGATGATGCCGGTGAGGACGGCGTTGAAGAAGTTCAGCACCCCCACCAGCCCCACGATGAAGCTCAGGGCCCCGCCCAGGAGCAGGAACATGGCACGCATGCTCTCAAACTCGGCGGCGTAGGTGGCCTTGCTCTCGTAGTCCAGCTCCGGGTTCACGTTCTCGGTGTAGTCCGCCAGGAAGGACTCCATGGCGGCGTTGGCCTCGTCGGTGGTGTCGAAGGCGTAGTACATGACGCTGTCCGTGCCGGTGTCCTGAACAAAGGTTTGGTCGTTCAGGATGAACTCGTCCGTGCCGTAGTAGCGGTAGGAAAGGGCGGAGGGCACCGTTACCAGGGCGGCCACGGTGTAGTCCACGTCCCGGTATTTTGTCGGCCGCTCTACCCAGTTGGCCCCGTCGGGGATGTCCTCGTACGCGGCCCAGACCACGCCGGTGTCCGGGTCGTAGAACTCGCTCTCCTCCACATACCGCACCGTCACGGTGTCCCCCAGCCGGGCCCAGTGGGAGTTCATGTCGGCGTTTCCGTAGTCGTCCTCGGCATACACCGCGGCGATGGAGCGGCTCCCCGGCTCATAGAGGGCGGACAGGTCCCCCTCCAGCACCATCAGGTGATCCAGGGCGAAGGGGCTCATGCCGGAGAGCTGGATCCGGTCGGCCAGCAGGCCGTCCTCGTTTTGGTCGGTCAGACGGATCAGGTTGTCCAGCTGCTCCGGGGTATAGAAGCGCTCTTTATTCTGACGGAACCAGTCCTCGGTGACGTACTCCAGGGCGCCGAAGGTCTGGCCGTACACCACGCCGCTGCCCGTGACGCCGCCCTGGGCGTCGATGTCGTCCATGGCCTGTTGCGGCACGCCCATGTCGTCGGTAAAGCCCAGGGTAGCGGTCTGGAACTTGCCGGCGTTGGCCACGATGAAGTCGCTGGCGGTGAAGCTGGACACATACTTATCCATGTCAAAGCCGCCGGCGAAGTTCACCGTCACGGTGAGCAGCACCACCGCCAGGGACAGGGAGAGCACCGTCACCACCGTTTTGCCCCGGCTGCGGCCCAGGTTGGCCCAGGCCATGGAGAGGGGGGTGACCTTCCGGGCTTTCCGTCCCTTGGCGCGGGCCCTCCCGCCGCCCTCGGTGTAGCGCACCGCCTCCACCGGGGAGACCCGGGCGGCCATTTTCCCCGGCCTGCGGCAGGAGAGCAGGACGGTGAACAGGGCGAACAGGGCGGCGATGACAAAGATCCAGGGGCTTACCGAGGTGACGGCCAGCACCCCGTTGAGCCGGGACACGATCACCGGGGTCAGCTGCCCGCCGATGAACCAGCCGATGACCAGGCCCACTGGGATGCCGGCGGCGGAGAGGGCCAGGGCCTGGAGGCGGATGATCCGCCGCAGCTGCCGGGGGGTGGTGCCGATGGTCTTCAGCAGGCCGTAGAACCGGAT
>CASEKM010000129.1 GCA_949288405.1 uncultured bacterium
TATATCCTTGATAACTGAATGACAGTTTCTCATAGATGACGCAGCAGCACTTAAAAGTTCTCTTTTCATGTTACTGATGATATAGCGTAACACAGCGGCAAATTCCCGGTTATCAGGGAAATAGCACCCCTGGCCGGGGCCGTCAATGGTCAAGATGAGCGGCGCACAAGTGCGCCGCCATTGACCGCCCCGCCCGGCCTGGTTTTTGGATGGTCAAGGCGGGCAAGCCCCAGAGGTGTTTGCCCGCCTTCTTTGATTTTGGGCGGGGCCGGTGGTCGAATTGCGTCCCACGATGGGATTGCCTGGGCGCGTTTACGCTCCTATGTATCTGAATTTTCCGAGCGGGAGTGCCCCGCTGAACATCAGATCCGCAAGTCCCTGCTATCCAGGGGCTTGCGGATCTTTTCGCTTGGAGGCTCCTTCACCGGGCGGCCCGGTTTGGGACAGTCCGCCGCAGGCCTAGTTCCCCGGCGGCGTCCGCGATCTCCGGCCAGGCCGCCAGAACGGAGCGGATCTCCAGGCTTCGGGCCACCTGGAGCTTCTGCGCCAGCGTCGCGCCGTCATCAAAGAGGACGAAGTGGGCCCCGGACTCCCGGCTCATATAGGTGAAGTAGCGGGCGCACAGCTCATGGGAGAAGAATACCGAGGGCTGCCGCTCCTGGATCCGCTCCCGCAGCTCCTCCTGGGTAAGGGGCGTGCCGCTTCCGGTGGGCGAGGGGAGGAAAAAGTCCTCCGCCGTGCGCTGGAGGGCCAGCACCACCCGGTCCCGGCCAAAGCGCTCCTGGGCCTCCCGCAACCGCTGGACCAGCGTTCCCCCGGACAGAGCGGAGGAGACCGCCACTTTGGCGTGGGGGGAGCAGTGTCCGTACTGCTCCGGCACGATCAGCGTCCAGCTGCGGCGGAAGCACTGGCTGCCCAGCTCCCGCACGGCCTGTTCCAGCGGCGGGAGGCATCCCCCCTCAAAGTCGCACACCACCCCGGTGAAGCCCCGGGCCATGCACTCCCGCAGCACCTCCTGACAGAAGGGGGCGGTGGGACCCAGTCCGTCAAATTCCCGACAGTCCAGAAGCATCAGCCCGCCCCGGGGCGGGGGACTGCCGCTGGCGCGAAACAGGTGGGGGCCGCGGCCCATGCGGTAGGCCAGATGCACCGGGGTCACCGGAAGGTCTGAGAGCTCCCGCAGGCGGTCCGGCGTGACGGTTACATAAAAGGAATCCATTGACATTTCTGCTTCCCCCTTGTCCAAATTTTTCTCCCGTGCTATACTCAATGAGCGGGGAGCGGCCGCGGCCGCTTCCCGAGCTTGTCTCTCCACTGTATGCGGGAGAGAAGTCTGCTAGAACCCAAAGGAGGACACACTGTGCCCATTTCACTGATCCCAAAGGCGGTCTGTACCTCGGTCACGCAGCTGGAGCCCCAGGCGCTCCGGTCCAAGGGCGTCCGGCTGGTGCTGGCCGATCTGGACAATACCCTGGCCCCCTATCGGGTGCTGGAGCCCTCCCCGGAGATCACGGCCTGGCGGGACGCGCTGGCGGCGGAGGGGATCACGCTGTTTATCCTGTCCAACAGCCGCAAACCCGGCCGGGCCCAGACCTATGCCCAGCATCTGGGCGTTCCCTTTCAGGGGCACTCCGGCAAGCCGAAGCGGGCGGGCTATCTGAAGGCCATGGAGCGCATGGGCTGCCGGCCGGAGGAGACCATTATGGTGGGAGACCAGATCTTTACCGACATTCTGGGGGCAAACAACGCAGGCGTGGCCTCCATCCTGGTGGAGCCCATCCGCCTGGCCGGCAATCCGGGGCGCTATCTGCGCTACGCCATAGAGACGCCCTTCCGGCTGCTGGGCCGGCGGAGGAAGTTTTTATGAGCGCAAAATTCGGCCCGGCGGGCAATTCCGAGCGCTTCTCCCAGGTGCACAGGTCCTCCCTGGCAGCCCCCCGGTGGATCGCAGACCTGGGTCTGGACTGCTATGAGTACCAGTGCGGCAAGGGGGTCCATGTGGGCGAGGAGACCTGCCGGAAGCTGGGCGAAAACGCCCGGGCGGCGGGGATCTCCCTGTCCCTCCACGCCCCCTATTTCATCAATCTGGCCAACCCGGACCCGGAGGCGGTAGCCAAGACCATCGGCTACATCACCGCCGCCTGTCAGGCAGCAGACTGGATGGGGGCGGAGCGGGTGGTGATCCACTCCGGCGCGCTGATGAAGCGCTCCCGCCGAGAGGCCCTGGACATCGCCCGGAACACCCTGCCCCAGGTGATCGCCGCCTGTGACGGGCAGGGGTTCTCTCACATCGCCCTGTGCCCGGAGACCATGGGGAAGATCAACCAGCTGGGGGACCTGGACGAGGTGCTGGAGCTGTGCACCCTGGATGAGCGCCTCCTCCCCTGCATCGATTTCGGTCACCTGTACGCCCGCTCCCTGGGCGCGGACGACGGCCAGGAGGTATTCTGCCGCATGCTGGACCGGGTGGAGGAGGTCCTGGGCCCGGAGCGCGCCGGCCGCTTCCACAGCCACTTCTCCCACATCGAGTTCACCCCCAAGGGAGGCGAGCGGTGCCACCGCACCTTCGCGGACGACGGCGGCTTCGGCCCGGACTGGACGCCTCTGGCCCGGGAGGTGGCCCGCCGTGGGTGGGGACCCACTTTTATCTGTGAATCAGCGGGAACCCAGGCGGAGGACGCGCTGGAGATGAAGCGGGTCTATCAGCAATTTGAGACCAGATATGAGATAGGAGATAGAAAATAGGAGTTATGGTATTTCGCCGGAGGCGAAATGATTTTGAACCGTCCGGCGCAGCCGGACACAATCACTCCTATCTCCTATCTTCTCACTCCTATCTCTCTGCGGAACGGAGGAAGAACACTGTGAACCATCTGAACAACATCGCCGCCAAGCTGCCTGATTACGGCCTGGACGCCATGCTCATTACCAGCGAGCCCGGCGAGCGCTACGCCGTGGGCTTTCTGGGGGAGGGCTTCACCCTGGTCACCCCAAACGGCGTCCACTACTCCACCGACGGCCGGTATATTGAGGCGGCCCGGACGCAGGTGACTGGAGCGGAGGTGGTCCTGACCAGCCGGGAGCACAGCCACCTGGCCCTGGCCCGGTCCTATATCCAGGCCCGCGGCCTGAAGCGGGTGGGCTTTGAGAGCGGCGCGGTGAGCGTGGACCAGTACCGGCGCTGGCAGCGGGAGTTCTCCCCCTTCTGCGAGCTGATCCCCGCCCAGGAGCTGCTGGACGGCCTGCGCGCCGCCAAGGACCGGGAGGAGCTCTCCGCCATGCGCCAGGCCCAGCGGATCACGGACGAGGCCTTCAGCGCGATCCTCAATGTGATCCGCCCCGGAATGACGGAGCGAGAGGTGGCCGCCAGGCTGGTCTATGAGCTGCTCCGCCGCGGAGCCCAGAAGGTATCCTTCGACCCCATTGTGGCCGCGGGCGCCAACGGCTCCATGCCCCACGCGGTGCCGGGGGAGACGGTCCTCCAGCGGGGCACGTTCGTCACCATGGACTTCGGCTGCATCTATGACGGCTACTGCTCCGACATGACCCGCACCGTGGCCCTGGGACAGCCCTCGGAGGAGATGGAGCGGGTCTACCAGACGGTGTTGGCGGCCCAGCGGGCGGGCATCGACGCCGCCCGGGCGGGCATCACCGGGCGGGAGCTGGACGCGGCCGCCAGAGCGGTGATCCAGGAGGCGGGCTTCGGGGCATACTTCACCCACAGTTTCGGGCACTCCCTGGGCCTGGAGATCCACGAGTCCCCCAACGCCTCTCCAGGGGAGGAGCGGACGCTCCCCGCGGGCACTGTGATCTCCGCCGAGCCGGGGATCTACCTGCCGGGCCGCTTCGGCGTGCGCATCGAGGACGTGCTGGTGCTGGAGGAAAACGGCTGTGAGAACCTGACGCAGTCCCCCAAAAATTTGATCGTGCTCTGATTTTACGCATATTTTCCCAAACCCCCTTGTCAAACAGGGGAAAACAGGGTAAAATAAGTTAGTTCATTAAAAATACAATGGAGGATGATTCCTATGGCAATGATTTCCGCCAGCGATTTCCGCAACGGCGTGACCTTTGAGATGGACGGCAAGGTCATGCAGGTCGTCGAGTTCCAGCACGTGAAGCCCGGCAAGGGCGCCGCCTTCGTCCGCACCAAGATGAAGGACATCATCAACGGCGGCGTGACTGAGACCTCCTTCAACCCCACCGCCAAGTTCGAGCAGGCCTTCGTGGAGCGCAAGGACATGGAGTACAGCTACAACGACGGCGATCTGTACTACTTCATGGACATGGAGTCTTACGACATGATCCCCATCAGCAAGGACATGCTGGGCGACGCCTTCCGCTTCGTGAAGGAGAACATGACCTGCAAGGTCATGTCCTACAAGGGCAGCGTCTTCGGCGTGGAGCCCCCCAACTTTGTGGAGCTGGAGGTCACCGAGACCGATCCCGGCTTCAAGGGCGACACCGCCACCAACGTGACCAAGCCCGCCACTCTGGAGACCGGCGCCGAGATCAAGGTCCCCCTGTTCATCAACCCCGGCGACAAGATCAAGATCGATACCCGCACCGGCGAGTACCTGGAGCGCTGCAAGGCGTAATCAGGCACAGCAGTTCAACGATCCCCACCACTGGGCGTTTATCACCCGTCCGCGAGGCTTCGCCTCAGAAAGGAGCATAACAATGACCATTTCCGAAAAAGTTGCTTATCTGAAGGGACTGGCCGAGGGCCTGAACCTGGATGTGGAGAAGTCGAAAGAGGGCAAGCTGATCTCTGTGATGATCGGCATTTTGGAGGAGGTCGGTCTCTCCATCGAGGATCTGGAGGAGAACGCCCTGGCCCTGGGCGAGGAGATCGACGTGCTCTCCGACGACCTGGCCGATGTGGAGTCCGTGGTCTTTGACGAGGACGAGGACGACGACTACTTCGAGGTGGAGTGCCCCAACTGCGGCGACGCCATCGTTATTGACGACGAGGCGCTGGCCGCCGGCGAGGTCCAGTGCCCCAGCTGTGAGACCCGCTTCGCCCTGGATCTGGCCGACGAGGATGAGGACGAGGACGGCGAGCAGGACGAGGACTGAGCCCCCCTTTCCCATGCAGCAGCGCCCCGGCACG
>CASEKM010000130.1 GCA_949288405.1 uncultured bacterium
ATAACCGGGGGCGTTCCCCTCATCCGTCTGGCCTACGCCGTGCCCCCTGACAGGGGGAATCGGCCTTCCCCTGGGAGAAGGCATTCGGGCGGCTGATAGCCGCCCCTACAGGAGGGTGGCTGCCTACGGCGGGCGGGTGAGGACACCCGCCCCTACGAAATGCGGGGACCTTCCGGTTTAGCCGTAGGGGCCGACGACCTCGGCGGCCCGCGGACGCACACTGTGCGCCCCTACGGTGGAAAACGGACCACCCTCATAACCAGGGCCGTTCCCCTCATCCGTCTGGCCTACGGCCAGCCACCTTCCCTAAAGGGAATGGCTTGCGGGCGGCTGATAGCCGTCCCTACAGCCTACCGGAAACCAGCAGGGGCACATAGAGCATGCGCCCACCAGAATTTGCACCGGGGGCGTTGGTTCGGAAGCGGCAGGCGCAGTTTTGGAACTGCACCAGATACAGTTTTCCGCAGCCTCAGGCCCCAGTTCGAAACCGCGCCAGGGTGCTGTGATCCGGTGGCTTCCGCTCATATACGGTACACTGGTCTTGCTTTTTCTTTGGCTTCACAAACTAAGAATAAGGCAACAAGCGAGGTTTGGAAACCCTTTCGGGCTCCAAACCTCGCTCGTTTTTATGGGCTCATTTTGCAACGGCCCTTCTTCTCTTCCAATTTGGGGGGCTCTCTCACCGCTCCTCCCGGAAGTAGTTGAGGCCCAGGGCGGCGGGCTGGCCGCTGCCCTTCTGCCGGATGGAGGTGGCCACCAGCACGATGGCGGTGATGATAAAGGGCAGGGCCTGATACAGCTGGGAGGGCACCGCCCCCAGCCAGCCCAGGGTATCCGGGAAGGCGGCGGCCAGGCTGCCCCCCGACACCCGCAGGGTGTTGAAGAAGCCGAACACAAAGGTGCCCAGAACGGCCAGGGCGGGGTTCCAGTTGGCGAAGATCACCAGGGCCACCGCGATCCAGCCGTAGCCGTTGATCCAGCAGCTGCTGTTGAAGGAGCCGGACATGTTCAGGCTCATGTAGTAGCCGCCGATGCCCATGATGCCGCAGCCCAGGCAGATGTGCAGGTACTTCACCCGCTTTACATTTACGCCCACCGAGTCGGCGGCGCCGGGGTTCTCCCCCACCGCCCGCAGGCGCAGGCCGGGGGTGGTGCGGTTCATGTACCACCACATGACCAGGGCGATGACCACCGCCAGATAGACCAGGATGTTGTGGCTGAACAGCCCCTCTCCGATCACCGGGAGCTGGGACAGGCCGGGGATGGCCAGGTCGGAAAAGCCGGCCTTGATGTTGGCGTAGTCGTTCATGGCGGGCCAGCTCACCGCCTTCACCCCGTTGCCCACAAAGAAGTAGACGCCCAGGCCGAAGGTGGTGAGGGTCAGGCCGGTGATGTTCTGGTTGGCCTGGAGGGAGACGGTGAGGACGGCGAACAGCAGTCCGCACAGGGCCCCCGCCAAAAAGCCGGTGAGGATGCCCACCAGCAGGTTGTTGGTCCAGCAGCCCACCAGATAGCCGAAGATGGCCCCCACGGCCATGATACCCTCCACGCCCAGGTTCAGGCTGCCCGACTTCTCCACGGTGATCTCTCCCACCGTGCCGTACAGCAGGGGGATGTTGTACACCACGATGCTGTGGAGGAAGGTGGTGATGACGCCAAGTTTATCCATTTCCATTGCTCGCTCCCCCTTTCGCGGACGGTACCACCCGGAACCGGGTGAAGAAATCGGCGGCCAGCACCAGGAAGAGGATGGCCCCCTGGAGCATGTCGGCAAAGCTGGAGTCCACCTGGGCGAAGGTGGCGGCCGCCACCGTGGACCCGTACTGGAGCACGCCGATGAGGGCGGACACCAGGAAGATGGCCCAGGTGTTCAGCTTGGCCAGCCAGGCCACGATGATGCCCGTCCAGCCCACGTCGTCGGTGATGGCGGTGGACAGGATGCCGGCGGTGCCCACCTTGAAGGCGGCGGCCAGGCCGATGAGACAGGCGGACAGGAACACGGTGCGCAGGACGATGCGGCTCACCTTCATGCCCGCGTACCGGGCGGTGCCCACGCTGTCCCCCACCACGGCGATCTCATAGCCGTGCTTGGTATATTTCAGATAGAAGTGGACCAGCGCCCCGATGACAAAGGCCAGGATAACGCACACGTTCAGGCTGAACCGGCCGATGGAGATGCCCGGGAAGGACACCCAGTCGTCAAAGCCGGCAAAGATGGGCCGGGCGGAGGTCTCGTCCAGGAAGAAGTTCCAGGCGGCCTTGGTCTCCCCCAGGAAGGTGAGGAAGTACAGGGCCACATAGTTGAGCATCAGGGTGAGCAGGGTCTCGCTGGTGCCGAACTTCACCTTGAACACCGCTGTGACCGTCCCGTACAGCCCGGCGGCCAGCATGGCGGCCAGGCACATGAGGATCAGGGTGACCGGCTGGGGCAGGATGGGTCCCGCCTGGAAAGCCACGGCGGAGGCGGCCACCGCCCCCAGGATGAACTGGCCCTCGCCGCCGATGTTCCAGAAGCGCATCCGGAAGGCCAGGGACAGGGCCACCGAGGTGACCACCAGGGGGACGAACACCTTCAGATAGTTCTCGAAGGTGCGGAAGGCGATCTTGTTGCCCACCATGCCCATGGTGAACATGCGCCAGTAGTAGTCCAACGGATTCACTCCGATGGCCATAAGCACGATGGCCCCCAGGATCAGGGCGATGAGCACCGCCCCCACGTAGAAGGCGATCCGCTGCCCCAGGGGACAGCGCTCCCGCTTGACGATATGGAACCGCATGCCGCCTTACGCCTCCTTTCCCTCGTCCTCCGGCTGGTCCGGGACGATGTTGGTATCTCTTGCGATGCCCGCCGGCTTGTCCTCGTACTTGTTGGACAGGTCCAGGGCGCCGGTCATCATCAGGCCCAGCTCCTCCTTGCTGGTCTTGTGGGCGTGGACCACGCCCATCATCCGGCCGTGGCACAGGACCATGATCTTGTCGCACAGGGCCAGCATCACGTCCAGGTCCTCGCCCACGAACAGGATGCCCACCCCGTCCTGCTTCTGCTGGTTGAGGATGTTGTAGATGGCGTAGGAGGAGTTGATGTCCAGCCCCCGCACCGGGTAGGCGGTGATGAGCACGTTGGGCCCCGCCTTGATCTCCCGGCCCAGGAGCACCTTCTGCACGTTGCCGCCGGACAGCAGCCGCACCGGGGTCTCGGTGGAGGGGGTGACCACCCCCAGCTCCCGGATCACGTGCTCCGCGTCCGCCCGGCCCAGCTTCCGGTCCACCAGGGGACTCTTGCCGTCCCCGTAGTTTTTCAGGAGCATGTTGTCGGTGATGGACAGGGACGGGGCCAGGCCCATGCCCAGCCGGTCCTCGGGGATGAAGGACATGGAGATGCCCTTGTCCAGGATGGCCTTGGGGGACAGACCCACGATGTTGTCCCCCTTGTGGATCATCTGCCCCGACTGGATGGGCCGCAGGCCGGCGATGGCCTCGCACAGCTCCCGCTGGCCGCAGCCGGCGATGCCCGCCACACCCAGGATCTCGCCTCCCCGGATGTAGAAGTTCACGTGGTCGATGGCGGTGGCCCCCTCGTCGTTGAGGATGGTCAGGTCCCGGATCTCCAGCAGGGGCCGGGTCTTCTCCACCACCGGGCGGTCGATGTTCAGGTCCACCTTCCGGCCCACCATGTACTCGGTGAGCTCCTGCTCGTTGGTGGAGGCGGTGTCCACGGTGCCGATATACTCCCCCTTGCGGAGGATGGCCACCCGGTCGCTCACCTCCAGCACCTCGTTGAGCTTGTGGGTGATGATGATGATGGAGTGGCCCTCCTCCTTCATCCGCTTCAGCACACCGAAGAGCTTTTCGATCTCCTGGACGGTGAGCACGGCGGTGGGCTCGTCCAAAATGATGACCTTGGCCCCGTAGTAGAGCACCTTAATGATCTCCAGGGTCTGCTTCTCGGACACGGCCATGTTCTCCACCTTTTTCCGGGGGTCCAGGTCAAAGCCGAAGCGCTTGGCGGTGTCGGCCACCTCCTGGTACCGGTCCCGACCCAGCAGGGCCCCCGCCCGGCTCTTGCCCATCCAGATATTGTCGGCGGCGGAGAACACCTCCACCAGCTTGAAGTGCTGGTGGACCATGCCGATGCCCAGGCGCTTGGCGTCCTCCGGGGAGGCGATGGTCACGGGCGCTCCGTCCACCAGGATCTCCCCCTTGTCCGGGGCGTAGATGCCGGAGAGCATATTCATCAATGTGGTCTTGCCCGACCCGTTCTCCCCCAGCAGGGCCAGGATCTCCCCCTTTTTCAGGGTCAAATTTACGTCCTTGTTGGCCACCACGCTGCCGAAGGTCTTGGTAATGCCCCGCATTTCGATGGCATAGGGCTGCTCCGCCATTGGCCTCACTCCTTTTCTGATTCGCTGCAATCCACACGGGACGGAGGGCAGAGGCGTTTTTCTCTGTCCGCTCTCCCGCGGGGATCGGTTTTCCATTTGGTGTTTTTTCGCCGTCTCGGCGGCGAGGTTCTTTTTTTGCCCCTTTGTAGGGCGCGAGAAGGTGAATTGCCCCGCAGGGGCAAGAGAAGCTGGCCTGGGCCACGACTCGGCGCGCCGTCCCGAAGTGTTCCTAATTTCGCCGCCAAAGATAGGTCTTTCTTCTTACGCACCTGGCCCCGGGCGGCGACCTTCTTTTTCCATGGCGAAAAAGAAGGCAAAACGCCACCGGGGTTCGCTCAGGATGAGCGCTCCGCGCTCATATTCGCTCTCCCCGGACCCCATTTACGGTGATGCCCTTCTGTGAGTGATGCAAAATTTCCGGCGCGCAAAATCAGGAGTGCTTGGGTGCGGTTTCTTCCGGCCCACCGGGCCCTGGGTGTGCAAAAATTGCGGCTGGTGCGGTCTAATTTCTGCGCCTGAGTTTGCCGAGCCAACGCTCTCGGAATTGGTTTCCGCCGTAGGGGCGCACACTGTGCGCCTGCGGGGTACTCATAGCCTTTTCGCAGCTCAGGCCGGGTCGGTCTTGTCCCGGTCCAGCCAGACAATGTACTCCAGCACATTATAATCCGGGTCCATGAAATACAGCCACCGCTCAGAGCCGGGG
>CASEKM010000131.1 GCA_949288405.1 uncultured bacterium
CTCCCCCGGTCCTCCGGGGGAGCCCGCTCTTAAAATGCCTTGCAGAGAGTCATTATAGCCCCTTTTCTCCCGGCTTTCAACCATGAAATCGGGGACTCGGTCATTTGCGCCAAAAAAACCTGCCCAAATCATCAGAATTTGCATACTTATCTATTGACGGTGTATAAAATTTAGTAGTATACTTTGAACAACCTGTTTGGGCCGTCCTGCGGCCTGAACCGAGAAAAGGAGAATGAAACGCATGACCAAGAAACTTCTTGCGCTGGGCCTGTCCCTGACCATGGCCCTGTCTCTGGCTGCCTGCGGCGGCGACAGCAGGCAGCTCCGCTGCCTCCACCTCCGGCTCCAACACCGACGCCAGCACCTCCCAGTCTGACGCCTCCACTGGCGACACCAGCACTGCCGGTGAGATCACCACCGCTGAGGAGGGCAAGCTGATCCTGGGCACCTCCGCCGACTACCCCCCCTTCGAGTTCCACATCCTGGACGAGAACGGCGAGGACCAGATCGTGGGTCTGGATGTGGCCCTGGGCCGCCAGATCGCCGAGGACATGGGCCTGGAGTTTGAAGTGATCCACATGGACTTCGACAACCTGTTCCAGCTGCTGAATCAGGGCCGCTGCGACATGGTGATTGCCGCCATGGAATACAATGAGGAGCGCGGTGAGAACGGCGGCTACTCTGACGGCTACTACTCCGACATCCCCCCCAAGATCATTGTGAAGGCCGGCACTGAGGACCAGTACACCTCTCTGGAGGACTTCGACGGCAAGGTCGTGGGCGCTCAGATGGCCACCACGAAGGCCGACATTGTCACCAACGATATGCCCGGCGCCACTCCCAGCTTCATGTCCTCCGTCATCGACCTGATGAACAACCTGGTCTATGACAAGTGTGACGCCCTGGTGCTGGACGGCGCCGTGGCCGACGAGTACCTGGAGTCCAACCCCGACCTGGCTGCTGTGGACATCGATATGAGCGGCTATGTGGAGCCCTACCGGGTGTGGGTGGCTAAGGACGACCCCAACAACCTGCTCCCCTCCATCAACGAGACCATCGCCAAGGTGCTGGAGGACGGCTCCATGGACGCCTTCATCGCCGAGGCCCAGGAGCAGAGCGCCCAGGCTCTGGAGGGCTAAGCCCCGTCTTGATCCCATAGTGTGACTCCCGTGGAGGGCCGGCCGCTCCGGCCCTCCACAGTCTATGTTATCCCGCCGAACAACACAAAGGAGTGCCGCCATGTTTGATTCTCTCATTCAGCTGTTTACCGATCCGGGCCCGGCCAGCTTTGTCAATTTCACCTTTCTGCCCAAGTATGCTCCGTATTTCATCGACGGCGTCTTGAATACCCTGGCCCTGTCGGTGGTAGCGGTGCTCCTGGCCGTGATTCCCGCCCTGCTGCTGGCCCTCATGCGTCTGAGCAAAAACAAGTTTGTTCACGCTGTCTCCGGGGCGTACATTGCAGTTTTCCGCTCTACCCCCCTGCTGGTCCAGCTATCCATCATCTATTTCGGCGTGTTTTACGCCATCCAAGTGCCCCGCATTTCCATCGGCTTCATCCGGCTGGACATGTTCGTCCCCTTTGTCATCTCTCTGGCCCTGAACAGCTCCGCCTATGTGGCAGAGATCTTCCGGGCGGGCATTCTGGCGGTAGACGCCGGTCAGACTGAGGCCGCCCGCTCCCTGGGTCTGTCCCAGTGGCAGGCTATGAAGCTGGTGGTGCTGCCTCAGGCCGTGAAGAACGTCCTCCCCGCCCTGGCCAACGAGGTAATTACCATGGTGAAAGAGTCCTCCATCTGCTCCACCTACAGCATGATGGAGCTTATGTGGGCCGCTAAAAATGTAGCCGGCACCACTGGTATCTCTGTTGGCCCCTATGTGCTGGTGGCTGCTATCTATTTCTGCATCAACTTCCCCGCCAGCAAGGCGATCGAGGCAATTGAAAGGAGGATGCGCCGTGGCGACAAGCGGTAATCTGATCCGGGTGGAGCACGTGGTCAAGTCCTATAACCACGGGGCGGTCATGGCCCTGAACGACTGCTCCCTCACCATTCAAAAGGGTGAGGTGGTGGCCATCATCGGCCCCTCCGGCTCCGGCAAGTCCACCCTGCTCCGGTGCCTGAACCTGCTGGAGGTGCCCACCACAGGACATATCTACTTCAACGATGTGGATATCACCGACAAGAAGGTGGACATCAACCTCCACCGCCGGAAGATGGGCATGGTGTTCCAGCACTTTAACCTGTTCCCCCACATGACCGTGCTGAAAAACATCACCCTGGCCCCGGTGCAGCTGGGCCTCAAGAAGCAGGACGAGGCCGACCAGCAGGCCAAAAAGCTGCTGGAGCGCATCGGTCTGGCGGACAAGGCGGAGGAGTACCCCAACATGCTCTCCGGCGGCCAGAAGCAGCGCATCGCCATTGTCCGGGCCCTGGCCATGGAGCCGGATGTGATGCTCTTTGACGAGCCCACCTCCGCCCTGGACCCTGAGATGGTAGGCGAGGTGCTGGACCTGATGCGGGACCTGGCCCACGAGGGCATGACCATGGCGGTGGTCACCCACGAGATGGGCTTTGCCCGTGAAGTGGCCAGCCGGGTCATCTTCATGGACAGCGGCCGCATCCTGGAGGAGAACTCCCCCAACGAGCTGTTCGACCACCCCCAGAACCCCCGCACCCAGCTGTTCCTCAGCAAGGTGCTGTAAGCAGATCCGAACGTTCAACGCCCTGCGTTCCAGCGAACGCAGGGCGTTTTTTGCGCGAACTTTTGCAAGGCCGGCCCTCGCGGCCGGCCATTTCTCCCGTCTCGTCCAACGCAACACCGTAGGGCCGGGGCTTGCCCCGGCCGTGGTACTTAGCGGTTCGCCCCCCCTCCGTCTGGCCTGCGGCCCGACACCTCCCCCGCGCGGGGGAAGGCTTGGAGCGATGCGAGGCGGATGAGGGGGCGCGGGGTTCTCCTACGTTCTCACCCTCATCCGTCACGGCCTTCGGCCGCGCCACCTTCCCCCTAAAAGGGGGAAGGCTTCCGATCTTCGACCCCCGCATAGGACGTCCCCTCCCCCGCATACCCTGGAAACAGAATGGAAAGGGGGTCCCGCCATGGAGACCAGAATCGCGGAGCTGCGGTGGAAGGAGGTGGTGGGCATCCGGGACGGCAGCCGGTTCGGCTATGTGGACGACCTGGAGGTGGACGTGGACAGCGGCCAGGTGCGCGCCCTGGTGGTGCCCGGACGGCGGCGGCTGTTCGGCCTGCTGGGCCGGGAGGCGGACCGGTACATCCCCTGGAGCGCCGTGCGCCGGTTCGGGGAGGATATCATCCTGGTGGAGGATGCCCCCCAGCTCCGGGAACGGCGGCGGCATAAGTAGGGCCGGGGCCTGTCCCGGCCGCGCCGGCAATGCGCCCGCCGGGCCCAGGCCCTCCCCTGCGTCACGTCCGCCCCAGATCCAGCTCCCGGATCTTTTTCCGCAGGGGCAAAATCGCGGCGGGGGCCACGGACAGCTCGTCCACCCCCATGCGGAGGAAGGTCTCCGTCAGGGTCAGGTCGGCCCCCAGCTCCCCGCAGATGCCCACCCAGCAGCCGTGGCGGTGGCCCGCCTCCACCGTCATCTGGATCATCCGCAGGACGGCGGGGTGGTGCGGATCATAAAAGGGGTCCAGGCGGGGGTTCTGCCGGTCGATGGCCAGGGTGTACTGGGTCAGGTCGTTGGTGCCGATGGAGAAGAAGTCCACCTCCCGGGCCAGCTCGTCGGCCAGGAGGACGGCGGCGGGGGTCTCCACCATAATGCCCACCTCCACCCGGCCCGGGACACAGCCCCGGGCCAGCAGCTCCCGCCGGCACTCCTCCAGGAGCTTGCGGGCCTCCCGCACCTCCTCCAGGGAGATGATCATGGGAAACATGACGGACACGCTCCCATAGGCGCTGGCCCGGAGGATGGCCCGGAGCTGGGTCTTGAACAGCTCCCGCCGGGTCAGGCAGACGCGGATGGCCCGGAAGCCCAGGGCGGGGTTCTCCTCCGGCTCCAGGCCCAGGTAGTCCGCCCGCTTGTCCGCCCCGATGTCCAGGGTGCGGATGACCACGGGCTTTCCGGCCATGGCCTCCGCCGCCCGCCGGTAGGCGGCAAACTGCTCCTCCTCGGTGGGGTACCGGTCCCGGTCCAGGAATAAAAATTCACTGCGGAACAGGCCGATCCCCTGGGCGCCGTTCTGGAGCGCCAGGTCCAGGCCGGCGGCGCCGCTGATGTTGGCGCACACCTGGATCTCCGTGCCGTCCAGGGTGACGCTGGGCTCCTCCCTCAGCGCCTGGAGCAGGGCGGCCTGTTCCCTGTCGGCCCGGCGGCGGGCCTCCAGGCTGGAGAGCAGCTCCGGCGTGGGGTCCACATACAGGCGCTGGCTGTACCCGTCCAGGGCGGCCATGTGCCCGTCCCACGCCGGGTCCACCTCCACCCCCATGAGGGCGGGGACGCCCATGGTGCGGGCCAGGATGGCGGTGTGGCTGTTGACGGAGCCCCGGCGGGTGACGAAGCCCAGCAGCTTGCTTTTGTCCAGCTGCACCGTCTCGCTGGGGGACAGGTCGTCGGCCAGCAGCAGGACAGGCTCCCTCAAAACGGGGCGCTCCTCCTCCCCGGCCAGCAGGAGGACCACCCGCCGGGCCACGTCCCGCACGTCGTCGGCCCGGGCCTGCATATAGGCGTCCTCCATGGCGGCGAGGGTGGCGGCGAAGTGCTCCCCGGCGGCCTGGACCGCGTACTCGGCGGAGACCCTGCGGCTGCGGATGGGGTCCCGGACGGCGGCCAAAAGGTCCTCGTCGTCCAGCATCATCTGGTGGATCTGAAAAATGGCGGCGCTGTCCGCCCCCGCCTCCTTTCGGGCCTTCTCATAGAGCCCGCCCAGCTGCGCCTGGGCCCGGCGCCGGGCCTGCTCCAGGCGCTCCAGCTCCTCCTCCGGGGTGCGGGCGGAGCGCTCCGGGATCTGGACCCTTTGGGGCTGGAACCAGCGCAGCGGCCCAATGGCGATCCCCTCCAAAACGGATCTCCCACCGGCGACCTTCATGCCGATCTCCTCCTCTCCGTGCGTACAGCGGACGTCGTTTTGCGGGCGGCCCCGGGGACCGCCCCTTCCCTCCCGGGCGGTCCGGCCCTGGGAGCCCCGGCCGCACAAGTTTGTCCTCTCCCCTCTAGTGTAATCAAAATCTCCCCTCCGGTCAATTCTCACTTTGCCCCAGAGGACCGCGGGCGGCCATAGCCTATGCCATCCCTCCCGCCGGTACAAAAGAGCCCCCCGGACGGATCAGCAGGATGATCCACAGGCAGCCTCCGCCGCCAAAGCCGTTATTGCAGCACCCCATGCATGAAGTACCTCCCGTTATGAAGTTTTGAGGCGGCTGCCGCCGCGCTCAACCCATCCTATGCGCCGGGAGGCGCGGGGTTACAGGTAGAGGCTGTCAAATTTCATCAGGATGGCGGCCACCTCCGCCCGGCTGGCGGGGTCGCCGGGCCGGAGCAGCCCCTCCGCCGAGGGGGAGATGAGGCCGTTGGCCGCCGCCCAGGACACCGCCTCCTGGGCCCAGGAGGCCGTCTGTCCCCCGTCGCCGTAGGCGGACAGGTCCGCCGCCCCGGTGAGGGACAGGCCCAGATACTGCCGGGCGAAGCTGTGGAGCATCACCAGCAGCTGCTGCCGGGTGACGCTCTCCTCCGGGGAGAAGGTGTCCGCCCCGGTGCCCGAGGCGATCCCCCGGGAGACGCCCCACCGCACATAGGAGGCGTACCAGCTGTCCGCCGGCACGTCTGCAAAGGACGCCTGGGCCTGGGACAGCTCCCCCTCCGGCGAGCCGGCCAGGCGGTACATCACGGTGACCAGCATGGCCCGGTTCATGGGCAGGCCGGGAGAGAAGGCGTCGGCGCTGGTGCCGGAAAACAGCCCGCCCTCATAGGCGTACTGCACCGCGCTCTCATACCAGTCCCCCGACGCCACGTCCACAAAGGGCAGCGCCTGGGTCCCGGCGTCCGTAAAGGTATAGCTCCCCTGGAGGCCCAGGTACATGGCCCCGGAGCGCACCGCCAGGGCGGCGGAGGTGTCCTCCCCCACCAGATAGCGGTGGCCCGGCGTCAGCCGGGTGCCGGAGGGGACCGCCGTCCCGTCGGTCACGTCGATCACCGCCCCGCTGTGGGCCACTTCCGCCGTGCCGGCGTACACCACCACCCCGGAGCCGGTGGGCAGGGTGAGCAGATCCCCCTGGGAGAAGGTGCGGCTCTGGAAGTCGGCGCTGTACAGGCCGGACCCGGCCTCCCCCTGGGTCAGTCCGGCGGCCTGGTCATAGGCCTCCTCCAGGGCGCTGTCGTTGATCTCCTCCATCCTGCTCTGGGCTTTGGGGAGGAAGGTCTCCATCAAATAGCTCAGGGAGACCAGGCTGTCGCCCCCTCCCGCGGCCAGGGCCCCCCCGGCTAACACCGCCGTCAGCCCCAGCAGGCACAGGGCCAGGCGGAATTTATGGCGTCTCATGGTTCGCTCTGCTCCTCCTCTCCGTCCTCCCGCTGGGAGATCATGTAGCTCAGGGCCAGCAGGCTGTCGGAAAAATGTACGCTCTCCACCACCACGTCCGCCCCCGGGAAGGAGAGCTCGCAGTTGGTAAAGTTCCAGATCCCCCGGACTCCGGCGGCTACCAGCCGCTCCCCCATGGCCTGGGCGGCGGATTTGGGCACCGTCAGCAGGCCCACGTGGACCGCGTGCCGGGATAAAAAGTCCTCCAGGGTGTCCGCGTGGTACACCGGCACTCCGGCGATCTGGGTGCCCACGGTGCGCTCCTGCACGTCGAAGGCGGCCAGAAGCTGAAAGCCGTTGCTGGAGAATTTGAAATTTTCAATGAGGGCCCGGCCCAGGTTGCCCGCCCCCAGCACCACAATGGTGTGGCCCCGGCTGATGCCCAGGATCTCCCCGATCTGCTCCTTGAGCACGTCCACCTTATAGCCGTAGCCCTGCTGGCCGAAGCCGCCGAAGCAGAACAGGTCCTGGCGGATCTGGGAGGCGGTGAGCCCCATGGATTTGCCCAGGGCGCTGGAGGAGATGCGCACCACCCCCTTGCGCTGGAGCTCCGACAGCTGCCGGTAGTATCGGGGCAGGCGGCGGATCACCGCAGTGGATACCTTGGAGTTTCGCTTCATAGGCTCCCCCCTTCTTTCTCTGATATTTTGGATTAGTAGTAGTTTACTCTATCTCCGCCTCCCTGTCAAATCCCGGTTTTCAGGGGCGCAAAACGGCGCCTGGTGACCCAGGCGCCGTCTCCTTATCCTCCGGCCCGCTCTGCCGGGAAATAGTCCCCCAGGACCGCCTCCAGCACCTCCCGGGCGTTGGCCGCCAGGACAGTGGTGCGCCGGTCCAGGGGGAGGGGCTCCCCCTCCAGGGTGCACAGCGCCCCGCCCGCCTCCCGGAGGATGATCCGGGCGGCGTTGTGGTCCCAGGGGCAGGAGCGGACGGCCAAAAACAGGTCGGCCTCCCCCGCCGCCAGGGCGCACAGCTCCAGGGCCACCGAGCCCAGGCTGCGCACCCCGCGCACCTCCCGGGCCAGCCGGAGGGCCCCCGTCCGCCAGGGGTTCTCCTGAAAGAAGGTGGCGGGTACCCCCGGAGCGGCCAGGAGCAGCTGGGGCACCGCCCGGCGCCGGGAGGTGCCCAGGGGGGTCTCGTCCCGCCAGGCCCCCTCCCCCGCCTTGGCCCAGAACAGGGCGGGGCGCTCCACGTCCAGCACCAGGCCGAACAGGGGCTCCTCCCCCCGCCAGCAGCCCACGGACACGGCGTAGTTCCGGTGCTGGCTGACAAAGTTGGTGGTGCCGTCGATGGGGTCCAGATACCAGGTGCACCCCCCGGTCCCCGGGTTGTCCGCCGGGTACTCCTCCCCCACGATGGCGTCCCCGGGAAAGGCGGCCAAGATCCCCCGGCGGAGGAACTGCTCCGTCTCCCGGTCCCACCGGGTCACCAGGTCCTGGTACCCCGTCTTGCAGCCCACCTCGTCCTCCCGCAGGCTGCTGTTCCGCAGCGCCTCTCCGGCCTCCAGCACCAGCGCCCGTGCCAAATCAAATCGTTCCATACTCCTCCGCCTCTCAAGTGTTTTGCTGTACCGTCCAGCAAAACACATTTTGGCGGCGCTGTCAAGGGTTTTTTGCCCGTTTTCCTTGTCCTGCCCACCATCAGGACGGTCTAAGGGGCGGTCCGCCCCCTGGCGGTCCCGCCCCTCGCTCAAATCAACCTTGCCGCGGCCTCCGGCAGCTCCTCCGGGCGGGAGATGAGGAGCTCAGCCCCCTCCAGCTCCTCGGGAGCGCCGTAGCCGTACCGGCAGCCCACAAAGGGCAGCCCGTGCCGCCGGGCCAGCTCCCGGTCGGAGGCCCGGTCCCCCACCGCCGCGTAGTTCCCGGGAAAGTCCCGCCGGATGACGGAAAACAGCGCCCCTTTGGAGGGCCAGCCGTAGTCCTCGGTGCAGTAGAGGCCGTCAAAGTACCGCCCCAGCTGGAAGGCCCGCGCATGGGCCTCCAGATAGGCCCGCTGGCAGTTGCTCAGAAGGATCAGGGAGCACCCCATCCCCCGCAGCTTCTCCAGCGCCTCGGGCACGCCGGGGTACAGCCGGGCCTCCCCGGCGGCGGTGAGGCGGAGCATCTCCCCCTCGATCTGCTTGGCGCACCCCTCCCGCACCGCCCGGGGCAGGTCGGGGGC
>CASEKM010000132.1 GCA_949288405.1 uncultured bacterium
CCCCGGCGGGTGGTGCTCATCAAGGATGTGCGCCTGTTTCTGAACACCCTCAGCCGGGGGGTGGCCCTGATGCGCTCGGCGGGGGTGGATGCCCAGTGCAGCCGGGAGGACCGGGAGGGTGAGATTTTGTTGACCATTCATATTCCCCGCTCCCCCGCTTCCCATGTTTCACGTGAAACCTCCTCTTGACCTCCGCCCCCCGCGAAGGAAGGCCCGCTCTGCCGGGCCTCTCTTTTTATGTGGGCACTGTTTCACGTGAAACCTCCCGGTCACTGAAAAATCTAAAAACTTTACGGTCCAAGGCTTGCGGCTTTTCCCCTTCCGCATTATAATAGGACTCTGGTATCACACTTTATCGCTATGATAAGGCGGCGATCAGACCGATCCCTATTTTTAGGAGGTACTGGAATGGCAGCACGCATCATTGCCGTTGTCAATCAAAAGGGCGGCGTGGGCAAGACCACCACCGCCGTCAACATCACCGCCGCGCTCCGCGCCCTGGGAAAGCGGACCATGCTGTGCGACTTTGACCCCCAGGCCAACGCCACCTCCGGCATGGGGGTGGACAAGAACACCGCCTCCCCCAATGTGTACGACGTGCTCATCAACGGCGCGGACCCTCGGAAAGCGGTGGTCCCCACCAAGTACGGGGATGTGCTCCCCTCCAACAAGGCCCTGGCCGGCGCCGGGGTGGAGATGATCGCCATTCCCGACCGGGAGCGGCTGCTGAAAAACGCCCTGGACCAGCTGGCCCCAGACTACGATTTCATCTTCATCGACTGCCCCCCCTCCCTGGAGCTGCTCACCGTCAACGCCCTGTGCGCCGCCGGCTCTTTGCTGGTGCCGGTCCAGTGCGAATATTATGCCCTGGAGGGGCTCAGCGACCTGCTGTCCACCGTCCGGCTGGTGAAGCGGGGGCTCAACCCTCGCCTGTCCATGGAGGGGGTCCTCCTCACCATGTTCGACAGCCGCACCAACCTGTCGCTCCAGGTGGCGGAGGAGGTCAAGCGCCACTTCCCCGGCCAGGTGTACGCCACCGTGGTCCCCCGGAACGTGCGCCTGTCCGAGGCCCCCAGCCACGGAAAGCCCGTCCTGGATTACGACCCCCTCTCCCGGGGCGCGGAGGCCTACCGGTCCCTGGCGGAGGAGATCGCGGCGAAACACCAACCTTAAATAAAGAGTGGAGAGTGAAGCGTTGAGCGTGAAGAGGCCCGTCAGCGGAAGGCCTGTGATTGCATTTGTAGTCTTATGAGTAATGGAGGCTTCCCTGATTTGGCGGGCAACAGACGGTTTTCCTATTATAAGGAAAGTCGAAGAGCGCTTTTGCCGAAGGCAAATTTATTTTATCGTCCGGCTTCGCCGGACACCCTATCTCCACTCTTCACTCTCTACTCTGCGCAGGAAGGAGTTTGTATGGCAAAACGTAAGACAGAACTGGGGCTGGGGCGGGGGCTGAACGCCCTGCTGGGGGACCCGGAGCTGACCGCCCCCGGCGAGGGCTCCGTCTCCCTCCCCATCTCCCAGGTGCAGCCGGGGCTGAATCAGCCCCGGAAGCGGTTCGACCCGGAGTCGCTGGCCGACCTGGCGGACTCCATCCGCATCCACGGGGTGATCCAGCCGGTGACGGTGCGCCGCCTGGCCTCCGGCTACTACCAGATCATCGCCGGGGAGCGCCGCTGGCGGGCCGCCAAGCAGGCCGGGCTGGAGGAGATCCCCGCCGTCATCATCGAGGCGGACGACCGGAAGGTGATGGAGCTGGGCCTCATTGAAAACCTCCAGCGGGAGGACCTGAACCCGGCCGAGGAGGCCCGGGGCTATCAGGTGCTCATGGAGGAGTACGGCCTCACCCAGGAGCAGGTGGCCGAGCGCATGGGCAAATCCCGCCCGGCGGTCACCAACACCCTGCGGCTGCTGGCTCTCCCGGAGGACCTGCTGAAGCTGGTGGAGGAGGGCGCCCTCTCCGCCGGCCACGCCCGGGCCATCCTGGGGGCCCCCACCCCCGCCCTCCAACGGGAGGCGGCCAAGCAGGTGGTCCAGCGGGGCCTGTCCGTGCGGCAGACCGAGGCCCTGGTCAAGGCCCTGCAAAAGCAGCAGGAGCGGGCCCAGAAGGAGACCCGCGACGAGATCGCCCTCTATCTGGGGGAGCTGGAGAAGTCCCTGTCCGGCCGGCTGGGCCGGAAGGTGACCATCTCCCACCACGGCAAAAAGGGAAAGATCCAGCTGGAGTACTACAGCGACGAGGACCTGGAGGCCCTGCTGGCGCTGCTGGACCAGTCCCAGGGAGAGGGGGCGGGACCCCATGGCTGACAAGCCCTCCTCCAAGCGCGCCGCGCCCAGGGACGAGGCGGAAAATACCGCCGCCCCCGCCCCGGAGAACAAGGGGGAAAAGGCCCCCGCCTATGTGCCCCCCGCCACCCGGGAGAAGCGCCAGCGGTCGGTGGTCCACTATATCGCCATTCTCTTTGCCGCCGCCTTCGTGCTCATGCTCCTCACCTATCTCATGGACCAGCGGCAGAACGAGGCGGTGGTGAACAGCCTGAACCAGTCCCTCACCGATCTGCAGACCTCCCTCTCCGACCGCAGCTCCCTCCAGGACATCTATGAGGACAATCTGGCCCTCATCGACCAGGTGGACCAGCTGGAGGACCAGGTGGCGCAGCTCCAGCAGGAAAGGGACAGCCTGTCCGCCCAGCTCTCCAGCCAGGAGAAGACCGCCCAGGCCATGGACTGGTTCTGGCAGATCGACGAGGCCTATGTGCTGGGCCGGTACTCCCTGTGCCGGGAGCTGATCCAGGAGCTCCAGGACGCGGGGCTGACCTCCTCCCTCCCCCAGGAGAGCATCACCGACAACGGAAGATTCTCCCCCGCCGGGCGGTATCAGGAGATCTATGACGCATTATATTGATCGATAACAGGGTTTCGCCCTGCGGGGCGAGTGACTTTCCCAGCGATGGGAAAGTCACCAAAGGATCGCCGGGGGACGGCTCAGGATGAGCACTCCGTGCTCATATTCGCCCACCCTACCCCTTCTGTCGCTTCGCGACATCTCCCCCTGACAGGGGGAGTCGGCCCCCGGTCCCCCATTTACGAGGGTTACCCCTTAAAGTTAGCAGTTATCCTTCCGGCGCGCAAAATCAGGAGTGCTTGGGTGCTGTCCCGTCCGGCCCCACTGGGGGCCTGAGTAGGAGGAAAATGGAAACCGGTGCCACTCCACTTCTGCGCCTAAGTTCTCCTAGCCAACGCTCCCGGTCCGGTTTTCGCCGTAGGGGCGCACACTGTGCGCCCGCGGGCCGCCGAGGTCGTCGGCCCCTACGGCATTCACCGGATAGTCTTCTGTATGTTTTGTAGGGGCGGGTGTCCTCACCCGCCCGCCGATCCCTGAGCCAAACTTGAGCCCCACCCATCTAAAAGGCGCGCTTTCCACCGATGGAGGCAACCCCAAAAGATTACCGGCCCCCCAGCGGCAGCGGCAATAGAACGGAAACCTTTCAGCTGAGCCGCCCGCGCCTTTGCGACGACTGCCAAGGCTGCCTAATTGGCGGCTCCCGTAAATGGGGCCCGGGGAAAGCAGCCTATGTTTCACGTGAAACCTCCCCTCCCCTGCTTCCACAAGCCAACACATTATTTATTATATTAAGGAGTGTTCCAACATGCTGGACATTAAATTTATCCGCGAAAACCCCGACGTGGTCAAGGAGAACATCAAGAAGAAATTCCAGGACCAGAAGCTCCCCCTGGTGGACGAGGTGCTGGAGCTGGACAAGGAAAACCGGGCCGTCATGGCCGAGGCCCAGGAGCTGCGCTCCGCCCGGAACGCCCTGTCCAAGCAGGTGGGCATCCTCATAGGCCAGTCCAAGAAGGACCCCTCCAAGCTGGCGGAGGCCGAGGAGGCCAAGGCCAAGGTGAAGGCCAACGCCGACCGTCTGGCCGAGCTGGAGGCCAAGGAGACCGAGCTGGCCCAGAAGATCCGCAAGATCATGCTGGTCATCCCCAACATCATCGACCCCTCCGTGCCCATCGGCCCCGACGACAGCTGCAACGTGGAGGTCCAGCGCTTCGGCGAGCCCGTGGTGCCCGACTTTGAGATCCCCTACCACACCCAGATCATGGAGTCCTTCAACGGCATCGACATGGACGCCGCCGGCCGGGTGTCCGGCAACGGCTTCTACTACCTCATGGGCGATATCGCCCGCATCCATGAGGGGGTGCTGGCCTACGCCCGGGACTTTATGATCAACAAGGGCTTCACCTTCTGCATCCCCCCCTTCATGATCCACGGCAACGTGGTGGAGGGCGTCATGTCCCAAACCGAGATGGACGCCATGATGTACAAGATCGAGGGCGAGGATCTGTACCTGATCGGCACCTCGGAGCACTCCATGATCGGCAAGTTCATCGACCAGATCATCCCCGAGGAGTCCCTGCCCCAGACCCTCACCTCCTACTCCCCTTGCTTTCGGAAGGAGAAGGGCGCCCACGGCATCGAGGAGCGGGGCGTCTACCGCATCCACCAGTTTGAGAAGCAGGAGATGATCGTGGTCTGCAAGCCCGAGGACTCCATGAAGTGGTACGAGCAGATGTGGCGCTACTCCGTGGAGCTGTTCCGCTCTCTGGACATCCCTGTGCGCCAGCTGGAGTGCTGCTCCGGCGACCTGGCCGACCTGAAGGTGAAGTCCTGCGACATCGAGGCCTGGTCCCCCCGCCAGCAGAAGTACTTCGAGGTGTGCTCCTGCTCCAACCTGGGCGACGCCCAGGCCCGCCGCCTGAAGATGCGCGTCAAGGGGGCCGACGGCCGCATGTATCTGCCCCACACCCTGAACAACACCGTGGTGGCCCCGCCCCGCATGCTCATCGCCTTCCTGGAGAACAACCTCCAGGCCGATGGCTCCGTGAAGATCCCCGAGGCCCTGCGGCCCTATGTGGGCGGCATGGAGGTCCTGGTGCCTAAGAAGTAAGTCTTTTCCCGGGGTGTTTCGCCGCTCCGGCGGCGAGCTTCTTTCTGGATGCCCAGAAAGAAGCCAAAGAGGCACCAGGGGGTGTCC
>CASEKM010000133.1 GCA_949288405.1 uncultured bacterium
CCGTAGGCCAGACGGATGAGGGGAACGCCCCCGGTTATGAGGGTGGTTCGTTTCAACCGTAGGGGCGGCCTTTGGCCGCCTGCGGGCCGGTCTGGGACCGGCCCCTACCCATTGACTGGGCATCTGGACACGCCGTAGGGGAGGGACTTGCCCCTCCCGCCCGGTCTGGGGTGGCTGTACCGTAGGGGCGCACAGTGTGCGCCCGCCTACCGGTTGATCTCCGGGTTGTCGGTACGGCCGACCAAATAATCGATGGATACCCCAAAATAGTCCGCCAGGCCGATCAAACCTTTCATTTCCGGGCTGGCGCGGCCCTTTTCGTAGGAATAGATGGCGTATTTTTTTACGCCGATCACGGCGCCTAACGCCTCTTGAGATATGTTATTTTTTGTACGAAGTTCCCGGATGCGTTCGGAAAAATCAGCCATAGGACCTCCAAAAACTCTTGACAAGTAGCTCTAAAAACTACTATACTACAAGTGGATTTTAAAACTACAAAAGGGAAGGTAACGATGAAGTCTGCGCTAACGGATCTATTCGATCTATTGGAACAACACTACGAGGACACTTTATCGCCGGAACAGCGGGAGGCGGTCAAACGGGCCGACCCCTGGGCCAGGCGGCTGGAGGAGCTGGCGGCCAGTCCGGCGGAATTTGACGGCATCTGGAGCGCGGCGCTGGACATTGGCCAGGCGGATGGGCCGGTGTGGTTCGCCCGGGGGTTCCGGCTGGGGATGCGGCTGACCCTGGAGACGCTGGGGGGAGGGGAGCCTTTCCGCCACTGAGGGGGTGGGTGTGGAAAGAGAGGAGAGGGTGTATGACAAGGAATCACCCTCATCCGTCACGCTTCGCGTGACACCTTCCCCCTTGGAGGGGGAAGGCATTTGTACCCGGAGCGTTGGCTGAGAAAACTCAGGCGCAAAAGCGGGACCGCAGCAGTCGCAATTTTTACACACCCAGGGCCCAGTGGCCCGGAAGGAACCGCTGGCCGCAACTCAGATTTTGCGCGCCGGAAATTTTGCTGAACTTCTCAGGAGGGGTCCTCGTAAACGGGGGTCTGGGGGTAAGGCGAATATGAGCGCGGAGCGCTCATCCTGAGCCGTCCCCCAGCGTCTTTTGGTTCCTTTTCCACGCGGAAAAGGAACTCGCCCCGCAGGGCGAAACCCCTGCGAGATGGCGCGCCGAGTCGTCGCGCCCTACAAGAAAGCGGTTTATCATCGTCCCCTCATCCGCCCCCTTCGAGGGCACCTTCTCCCCGGGGGGAAAGCTATCGTAGTGGGGCGGCGAAATACCCTCTGCGAAAAACAAGAAAACGCTCCCGTCCCGTACATTGGGACGAGAGCGCGGAAAAGGCGCTTCGTGGTGCCACCCAAGTTCAGAGCGGCCGGGCCGCTCCCTCAAGGCCCCGTGTTGCGGCGGGGTTGCCGCGCCTGTCTCCAGGCCCGCTGGTGGCGCCGTCTTTGGCCGGGGCCGTCTCCGTGGGGTCCTCTCAACCTGGGGCAGAAGCCCGTGGGACCTCTCTCTGTCCGGCGGTATCCCGGTTACTCATGCGCCGTCATGGCGGTGAACGCTGATATGCTACCCTATTTTTCCCGAAAAGTCAAGGAAATGTGGAAAATTACAGGGCAAAGGGCACCCGGTTGGGGTTCATGCCCACGCGCCAGTCCAGGTCGCCCCGGGCCAGACCGTGAATGAGCATCTCGGCGGTGGCCACGTTGGTGGCCAGGGGGACGGAGTGCTCGTCGCACAGGCGGGCGATATACATGACGCTCTCGTCCATATCGGTGTCCTTGGGGTAGTTGAAGAACAGGACCATGTCGATCTCGTTGTAGATGATCCGCTGGCCGATCTGCTCGATGCCGCCGTGCTCGTGGGAGAGGAACAGGTTGACGGGCAGGCCGGTGGCCTCCGCGACCATACGCCCTGTGGCATTGGTGGCGCAGACCGTGTGCTTGGACAGGATGCCGCAGTAGGCGGTGCAGAATTGGACCATCAGCTCCTGCTTGCGGTTGTGGCACATTAGGGCGATGTTCATGGCGGTGACCTCCTTTATCTAAAGAGACGGACGCTACCGGATGCGCATGACGGGCACCCGGTGGCCTTCGATTCGTTTGGCGATATTGAGACAGGCGTTTGCGGCGCCCCGGCGGCCCTCCAGGATCAGGGGGCGGCCCATGTTGGCGGCCAGGATGACCCGCTTGTCCTCGGGGATGACCCCGATGAGGGGCAGTCCGGCGGCGTCCATGGCGTCGTCGATGGTGGTGCGCAGCTGCCGCAGCAGCTTGGGCTGGATGCGGTTCATCACCAGGTGGACCTGCCGCAGCTGGGACAGCTCCTCCACCGTCCGCTGGGCGTCCCGCAGGGAGGAGGCGTCGTTGGTGGCTACCACCAGCGCCCGGTCGGCTCCGCATACCGCCAGCTGAAAGCCGGGGCCCAGTCCGGCGGGGGAGTCGATCAAAATGTAGTCGTACCGCAGCCGGGCGGTGTTCAGCAGGACCCGCACCCGGTCATAGGTGAGCCGGGGGGACAGGCGCATGGGCGCGGTGAGCAGGGACAGCCCGGGCAGGTCCGGGTGGGACACCGCCGCCCGGCCCAGGGGGCAGTTGCCCAGGGCCACGTCGGCAAAGTCCATCAGGGCCCGGTCGCTGAGCCCCAGGGAGATGTCCAGGTTTCTCAGGCCGATGTCCATGTCGATGCACAGCACACTCTTTCCCAGCCGCGCCAGACAGGAGGCCACTCCTCCGGTGACCGTGGTCTTGCCCGTCCCCCCCTTTCCAGAGGTGACGGTGATGACAGTTCCCATGGAATTCCTCCTATCTCACCAAGTTAAGTCTATCACAAATCCCGGGTTCGTCAATGGTTTTTTGAAAAAGTTTTGAAAAAATTTGTGTTATTTTTCCAGAAAAAATGGAATAGGCCCCGATCCTGTAAGTAAAAATGCCGGGAACTACAGGGGCTGCTTCTGGATTCTGGCCCACCGGCGGGGGTAGCCCTTCAGGGTGGGGGCCAGCTTGCGGATGGGGATGACCCGGTGGGTGATCCCCGCGCCGGGGACGGGGTAGTCCACCGGCTCCTCCGCCCGGCCCCCCAGCAGCTTGATGCAGTGGGCGGCCTCCTCCAGCTCGGAGCCGGAGTCCACGCTCTTCATGGAGAGGAACACGCCGCCCGGCTTGACGTAGGGGAGGCACAGCTCCCCCAGCAGCCGCAGCTGGGCCACCGCCCGGGCGGTCACAATGTCAAAGCTGTCCCGCCAGCCCTTTTGCAGGGCCTGCTCCTCCGCCCGGGCGTGGACGGCCTGGATGCCCTCCAGGCCCAGCCGGGCACACACCTCGTTGAGCCAGTCCACCCGCTTGCCCAGGCTGTCCAGCAGGGTCACCTGGAGGGAGGGGACCAGGATCTTCAGGGGCAGACCGGGCAGGCCCGCCCCGGTGCCCACGTCGATGAGGGTCTTTCCCCCCTGAAAATCGGCGCACAAGAGCAGGGCGGCGCTGTCCAGCATGTGGAGCCGGGCCACCCCCTCCTCGTCGGTGATGGCGGTCAGGTTCATCACCTGGTTTTTCTCCAGCATCAGCCGGCCGTACTCGGCCAGCTGTGCCGGGGCCTCGGAGGGGACCTGGTCCAGCAGACCCAGCGCCTCCAGGCCGGTTTTGATGATCTGTTCCATCGCTTATCCTCCCAGGGCGGCGATGCCGAAGACAGCCGCATGAAAGTCGGAGAAATTGGACAGCAGGCCCACGATCCCCATGGGCAGGGTGGCCAGGGCGGCGGCCCAGCAGAGGACGGCCAGCAGAATGGCGGCAGCCTTGCCCGGCCGTCCGGTGGTCCGCCAGCTCACCAGGCCCAAGACCCCCAGGCCGATGAGGCCGGGGACGGTGAGCAGAGGGGCCAGGTTGCCCAGCATATAGCCGTTGAAGAAGTAGAAGGTGGTGAGGGCCAGGCCGATGAGCACATAGACCAGGGCGATCCAGGCCAGGGTGCGCTTCACCGGGGAGGCGGGGGTGTAGGGGGCCTCCTTTTCCGGCTCCTGGTTTGGGCGCTTGTCTTCCATGGAAGATCTCCTTTCTCTCTTCGGGCGGTCTGCGGCAGGGGAGGGGGGAGGTCAAGGGGCGCCTCCCTCCGCCCATGAAAATACGATCCCGGAAAGCCTTGGGGCTCAAGGGTTTCGCGGGGGCCGCCCGTCTGGAGCGATTTTCAGGGGGGAAAATGACCTCTGATAGGGTTGGGAGGGACGCAGATCGCTCCAGAGGGGTAAAACGATTTGTATTATCTCGAATAATTTATACGGATCATAAAATTATGTGGGCTGGTCGTTCCGCCCGGCCAGGTAGTCCAGGGAGACTCCATAAAAGTCGGCCAGTTGGGCAGCTACAGAAATGGTGGGTTCCGTTTCGCCCGTCTCATAGCGGCGGTAAGTGCGGTAGATGATTCCCAACTGCTCCGCCGCGTCCTGTTGCCGGAGGCCCTTGGCTTGACGGCATTCTTTTAGGCGGTCTTTAAATTCAGGCATAGAAAGATTCTCCTTGACAGGACATATTTGGACAATTATAATTGTATCATAAAGAGACAAAAATGTCTTATGGAGGAATAATCATGTTACAGCTGTTTGATGCGCTCTACTCCTTTGACTATGACGGGGACCTGTCTCCCTACCTGGCAGCAGAGGAAAAAGAGGACTACCAGATGGCCCTGGACCACCGGCGCCGGGCCCAAAGTGAGCTGGAGCGGCGGCTCTCCAGGGAGGATCAAAAGTGGCTGGAGACCCTTCTGTGCAATCAGGAGGAGGCGGGGGAGGAGCGGGAGCGGCTGTCCTTCCGGCGGGGATTGGTGCTGGGGATCAAGCTGGGGGCGCTGGCGGGGCGGTAGGTATTTCGCCGCCCGGCGGCGGAGGAACGGCGGGCGGGTGGGGGCACCCGCCCCTACGGACAAACACGTTCCGTTCATTTCGTAGGGGAGGCCTTTGGGACTCCCGCCGTGCATCAGGCGCCCCCGCCTGTAGGGGCCGCCGCCCTCGGCGGCCCGCGGGCGGCCACATGGGGCC
>CASEKM010000134.1 GCA_949288405.1 uncultured bacterium
ACCTTTGTCCGTCCAAACGTCACCCGCCCCGCAGGGCGAAACCGCTTCCCGAGACAGAACCCTTCTGCAAATACCCTGAACAAACAGCAAAAGGCCCCGGCATCCCGCCGGGGCCTTTTGCTTGTGTGTGTTGTAAAGGAGAGGGAGAAATGGGAGATATCAATTCTTCTTTCTGGGTACAGTCATATCCTACCTGATAATTAAGGCAAAATCGTGACGGCATTATGAACTTTCTGTAAATACTCTGAATTTTTTCCGCCCCGTTTTCCTGAAAAAGGGCGTACAGGCAGCGCTTTTTCAAATCTTTGGTACAAATCAAAAAATTTTCAGCGCCGCCGCGGCCTCCGCCCTGCCCGGCGGAGAGAGACCGGAGGAAAAGCCCGGTCCCGCTCTTGACGGAACAGCGGACCGCGTGCGATAATATTATGATATGAAAAATTTGGCCCGGGTCTGCGGGCCGTTAAGGGAGGAACCGTCTTTTGATCCAAGCGTTGACTCGCCGCTGGCTGGCCGGGCAGGACCCCAGCGCGCCGGAAGTCCGGCAGAAGTGCGGCACAAGGGCGGGCGTTGTGGGGATCGTCCTAAATGCTCTGCTGTGTATGGGAAAGCTGGCCGCCGGTCTGCTCACCGGCTCGGTGGCCATTGTGGCGGACGCCTTCAACAACCTGTCTGACGCCGCCTCTTCGGTGATCACGCTGGTGGGCTTCCGCCTGGCGGCTCAGGCCGCCGATGAGGAGCACCCCTTCGGCCACGGCCGCATGGAGTACCTGGCCGGCCTGGTGGTGTCCATGGCGATCTTGCTGATGGGGTTTGAGCTGGGCAAAACCTCGGTGGAGAAGCTGCTCCACCCGGAGGAGCTGTCCTTCTCCTGGCTGGCCGTGGCCATTCTGGCGGCGGCCGTGCTGGTCAAGCTGTGGATGCACCGCTTCAACCGCACCCTGGGCCGGGCCATCTCCTCCCAGGCCATGGAGGCCACCGCCGCCGACAGTCTGTCCGACGCGGCGGCCACCGGTGTGGTGCTGGCCGCCACCCTCATCGGCCACTTCTTCCACCTCCAGATCGACGGGCTGGCCGGGCTGCTGGTGGCGGCGTTTATCCTGAAGACCGGCTGGGAGGCCGCCAAGGACACCCTGGACCCCCTGCTGGGACGGCCCATGGACCGGTCCCTGTCCGAGGACATCGACAAACTGGTGGTGTCCCACCCCAATATTCTGGGCATTCACGACCTGGTGTACCACGACTACGGCCCCGGCCGGGCCATGATGTCCTTCCACGCCGAGGTGCCGGCGGACGCCGACCTGCTGGAAATGCACGACATCATCGACCACATCGAGCGGGAGCTGAAAGAGAAACACCACATCGAGACGGTGATCCACATGGACCCCGTCGTCAACGACCAGCGCACCACCGCTCTGCGGGAGCAGGTGGCCCGGCTGGCCCGGGAGATCGACCCGGTGCTGTCCATTCACGACCTGCGGATCACCGCCGGGCCCCGCCACACCAATGTGCTCTTTGACGTGATGGTCCCCTACGGCTTTTCCCTCAGCGACAGTCAGGTGGTGGCCCGGCTGAGCGAGAGCGTCAGAGGGCTCTCCAGCAAGTATTTCCCCGTCATCCAGGTGGACCACTCCTACGTGGACCAGCGGGAGCAGCCCTGAGGGCGTATATTTACAAATTATTCACCTCAGCCGGGCCCAGGCCCGGTATAATATCCACATGCGATACTTTGCGGAATGGAGGGGTTTTCATGGCCCAGAAGGTATTGATCGTAGAGGATGACGGCAACATCGCCGAGCTGCTCCACCTCTATTTGGAGAAAGAGGGATATGAGACAAAGGTGGCCAAGGACGGGGGCAAGGGCGTGGAGTTTTTCCGCTCCTACCAGCCCGATCTGGTGCTGCTGGACATTATGCTGCCGGTGATGGACGGGTGGACGGTGCTGAAAAAGATCCGGGAGGAGGGCAGCACCCCCGTGATCATGCTCACCGCCAAGGGCGAGATCGAGGACCGGGTCGCCGGCCTGGAGAGCGGCGCCGACGACTACATCGTCAAGCCCTTTGAGATGAAGGAGGTGCTGGCCCGCATCCATGCGGTGCTCCGCCGCACCGGCCAGGAGGAGGAGCAGGGGGAGAAGAAGCTGTCCTTTGACAAGCTGGTCATCAACCTGGATTCCTACGAGCTGCTGGTGGACGGCAAGCGGGTGGACACCCCGCCCAAGGAGCTGGAGCTGCTCTACCACCTGGCCGCCTCCCCCAACCGGGTGTTCACCCGCAATCAGCTGCTGGACGAGGTGTGGGGTTTTGACTACTTCGGGGACTCCCGCACGGTGGACGTGCACATCAAGCGCCTGCGGGAAAAGCTGGAGGGAGTCAGCGACCAGTGGCGGCTGAAGACGGTGTGGGGTGTGGGCTATAAATTCGAGGTCTCCCCCGCCAACGGCGCCTCCTGACGCTGGGAGGTGTTCCCGTGAAAAGCCTGTACAAGCGGGAGCTGACCATGATGGTGGGGATCGTGACCCTGTCCTTCACCCTGCTGTCCACAGCTTTTATGCTGCTGTCCTACCGCTATATCATCTCGGAGACCCGCGACCGCCTGGAGCGGAACGCGGACTATATCGCCGCCGCCACCAGCGACTATATGCAGAACGTCAGCGGCCTGAGCCTGGTGGACGAGATCAAATGGAACCTGTATCAGAGCATTATGGAGACGGTGTCCGACGTGTCGGACGCCTCTGTCATCGTGGCCAGCACCCAGGGCGAGGTGCTGTATGCCACGGAGGAGGCCATGTACGACAAGCACATCCCCTCCCCGGTGATCCAGCAGATCCTGGAGAAGGGCACCTACGCCGGCCTCACCGATCTGGACGGGCTGTACAGCTCCAACCGGTATATCGCCGGTCTCCCGGTTCGGACCCAACTCTCTCCCAGCCTGACCGCCAACATCGGGCTGGTCCTGGTGTCCGGGGATACCGGCGGCCTGTCGGAGATGTGGCGCTCCACCGCCACCATTTTCTTCTTCGCCGCTGTGGTGGTGCTGCTCATCGCGGTGGTGGCCAGCTCCATCACCTCCGCCCATCAGGCCCGCCCTCTCACCGAGATGGCGGAGGCCGCCCGGAAATTCGGCCGCGGGGAGTTCGACGTGCGGGTCAACAACTACAAGGACCGGTGCGACGAGATCGGGGAACTGGCGGAGGCCTTTAACTCCATGGCCAATTCTCTGGCCAAGGTGGAGAGCCAGCGGGCCGATTTCATCGCCAACGTCTCTCACGAGCTGAAGACCCCCATGACCACCATCGCCGGCTTCGCCGAGGGCATTCTGGACGGCACCATCCCCCCGGAGAAGGAGCGGGACGCCCTGAATGTGGTGGTATCGGAGACCCGGCGTCTCTCCCGCCTGGTGCGGCGGATGCTGGACCTGTCCCGGCTGAACGCCCTGACCGAGACCGTCACCGCCCAGGAGCAGTTTGACATCATCGAGGTCATGTCCCGGGTGCTGGTCAGTCTGGAGGGCCGGATCACCGGCCGCGGGCTGGATGTGGACGCCCAGTTCCCCGAGGACCCGGTGATGGTGTGGGGCGACCCGGACGGAGTCACCCAGGTGTGCTACAACCTGCTGGACAACGCCGCCAAGTTTGCCGCTCAGGGCACAGACATCACCGTCCAGATCGCCAAAAAGGACGGCAAGGCCTATATCACGGTAAAAAACCTGGGGGCCACCATTCCGCCGGACGAGCTGCCCCTGCTGTTCGACCGCTTCCACAAGGCGGACTACTCCCGCAGCGTGGACCGGGAGGGCGTGGGCCTGGGGCTGTATATCGTCAAGACCATTTTGGGCAACCTGAAAGAGAGCATCACCGTCACCAGCGAGGACGGCGTCACCCAGTTCACATTTACCTTGACCCTGGCATAACCTGGAACTTCAGCATTTTGTCCGGCGGAGCCGGACAGATGGGAGGGTCTCTATGAGCAGTCAGCCAAACGATTTATGGACCGGCGGGCCCTGGGAACAGCCCGCCCCGGTCTTTCCCGCCCCTCCGGCCGTGGAGATCCCGCCCCGGCGGCCGCCGGTCCTCCGGCCCAGACGCCGGAGAGGGCTGCGCCGGGCCCTCTTCCCCTTCCTGACGCTGTTTGTGCTGGTGGTCAGTCTGACCGTGGGAACTGTGGCGGTGCGCTACCTGTGGCCGCAGGAGGAGCACCCGGACCAGGTGCTGACCAGCCAGTCCGAAGACCCCTTTGGGGCCCTGGAGCGGGCGGACACCGGGACCGGCGTCACCGTGACCATCCAGCACCAGCGGGGAGAGGCCATGCTTGCCCCGGAAATCTATCAGAAATGCGTCCCCTCTATCGTCTCTCTCTGGGCCGAGGGGGAGGGCGCGTACAGCACAGGGACCGGGATCGTAATGAGCCGGGACGGCTATCTCCTTACCAACGCCCATGTGGTGGCGGGAAGCCGAAAGGTCTATGCGGCGTTTCACGACGACACGCTGTTGGAGGCCAAGCTGGTGGGAGCAGACGCGGACGCCGACATAGCCGTGCTGAAGGTCCAGGCCCAGGACCTCACGCCCGCAGAGTTTGGGGACTCCGCCCAGCTCCTGTGCGGGGACATGGTGGTCGCCATCGGGGACCCGCTGGGCTATCGCACCTCCATCACCCAGGGGATCGTCTCCGCGCTGGACCGGGTGGTCAATGTGGACGGAGTCAATATGGAGGTCATCCAGACCAGCGCCCCCATCAACTTCGGCAATTCCGGCGGCGCGCTCATCAATGACTGCGGCCAGGTGGTGGGGATCACCACCATGAAGATCGTCGCCCAGGACAGCACCGTGGAGGGGCTCGGCTTCGCCATCCCCATGGCCAATGTAAAAGAGACGGCAGACTGGCTGATCGCCGGACAGCCCGCCCTGGGCTTCACGGTCAACTTCGGGGATGGAACGCTGCTGGTATCCCAGGTGGAGCGCGGCAGCAACGCCTACGC
>CASEKM010000135.1 GCA_949288405.1 uncultured bacterium
CAAGATGGAGGCCTATCTGGAGGAGTACGGGGCGAAGTGAGAGTGGAGAGTGAAGAGTTGAGAGTGGAGATATGAGATAGGAGATAGGAGTTTGAATTAGGAGTTAGAAATGAGGAATTAGGAATTATTTTTTGGGGCCCCCGCCGAAGCCCAGCGGCGATAGCCGCGGGTTCGGCGGGGAGAGTCGGAGCAGCGGAATGAGCGAGCGTTCGCCGCCAGGCGGAAGCGAACGATATGGAGCTTGCGACGACGAAGGGGCGGCCCCATGCGGCCGCCCGCAAAAGCCCCCCTGGTCAAAGGGGGGAGGGCCGAGAAGCGGCGGGGGAATTCCATCAAGCGAAGAAGTTGTTGACAGTGGGATCCCCCGGTTACCCCGACCGCGAACGCCGTTTTCCCGGAGAGAATACACAGACAGAGAGAGGGGAACCGCCCATGCCTGACAAACCCAAACACCGCCACGCCGGACACCGGGAGCGGGTGAAGCAGGAATTCCTGGCCCGGGGCGCCGAGGGCTGGCCCGACCACCGGGTGGTGGAGCTGCTGCTGTTCTACGCCATTCCCCAGGGGGATGTGAACGGCCTGGCCCACGACCTGGTGGAGCGGTTCGGTTCTCTGGCCGGGGTGCTGGACGCCTCGGTGGACGAGCTGAAGAAGGTGCCCGGCGTGGGGGACCACACCGCCTTCTTTCTCCACATGCTGCCGGAGATCCTGGGCCGGTACCAGGGCTCCCGCACCCGGCGCAGCTGGGTCATCAACGGCCCGGAGGACGCCTACCCCTGGCTGGCCCCCTACTTCTTCGGGGCGAAAAATGAGAAGGTGTATGTCCTGTGCCTGGACGGCAAGCGCCAGGTGCTGGGGGTGCGGAAGGTGGCCGAGGGCAGCGTGCAGATGGCGGAAATGAACGCCCGGCGCATTGCTGAGGAGGCCCTGAGCCTGCGGGCGACGAAGGTCTATGTGGCCCACAACCACGTGAGCAATCTGGCCGTCCCCTCCCGGGAGGACTGGCAGAACACCGACACCCTCCGGGCCATTCTGGGTTCCATCAGCATCCAGCTGGTGGACCACCTGGTGTTTGTGGACGGTGATATGGTCTCCATGAAGGACAGCGAGCGGTGGAAGACCCTGGAATTTTTATAGCGCGATTTGCTCCTCTTCCAATTTTGTTTGGAGAGGAGCAAAATAGTCTTGTCGTGGAACATCTGTTCTGATACAATAGAAGGAATCCTAGTTTTCAGCTGTGGGAGGTGGCGGAATGCCGAAATTTGAAGTGGTGTCGGAGTACACCCCCTCCGGGGACCAGCCGGAGGCCATCGAGGCCCTGTCCCGGGGCATCGAGATGGGGTTGGACGAGCAGACCCTGCTGGGGGTCACCGGCTCGGGCAAGACCTTTACCATGGCCAAGATCATCGAGCAGGTGCAGCGGCCCACCCTGGTGCTGGCCCACAACAAGACCCTGGCCGCCCAGCTGTGCGCCGAGTTCCGGGAGTTCTTCCCAAACAACGCGGTGGAGTACTTTGTCTCCTACTACGACTACTACCAGCCGGAGGCCTATATCCCCCACACGGACACCTTCATTGAGAAGGACTCCGCCGTCAACGAGGAGATCGACCGGCTGCGCCTGTCGGCCACCGCCTCCCTGCTGGAGCGGCGGGACGTGATCGTGGTGTCCTCCGTGTCCTGTATCTACGGCCTGGGCGAGCCGGAGGACTTCGCCTCCATGATGGTGGCCCTGCGGGTGGGCATGACCATCGAGCGGGACGAGCTCTTAAAGCGGCTGGTGGCCATCCGCTATGAGCGCAACGACATCGCCTTCGAGCGGAACATGTTCCGGGTGCGGGGGGACACGGTGGAGGTGTGGCCCGCCTACTGGAAGGACACCGCCCTGCGCATCGAGTTCTTCGGGGACGAGATCGACCGCATCAGCGAGATCAACGTGGTCACCGGGACCCCCATCCGCCGGCTGAACAACATCCCCGTCTGGCCGGCCACCCACTATGTCACCCCCAAGGAGAAGATGGACGCCGCCGTCCAGGAGATCTACAAGGAGCTGGAGGAGCGGGTGGCCTTCTTCGAGCAGGAGGGTAAGCTCGTCGAGGCCCAGCGCATCAAGCAGCGCACCATGTATGACGTGGAGATGATGCAGGAGCTGGGCTACTGCTCTGGCATCGAGAACTACTCCCGGGTCATCGAGGGCCGGCCGGTGGGCTCTCCCCCCCACACCCTGCTGGACTACTTCCCCAAGGACTTTGTGCTGTTCATCGACGAGAGCCACGTAACCCTGCCCCAGGTGCGGGCCATGTACAACGGGGACCGGGCCCGGAAGACCGCCCTGGTGGACTACGGCTTCCGCCTCCCCTGCGCATACGACAACCGCCCTCTGAAATTTGAGGAGTTTGAACAGCGGCTCAACCAGGTGGTGTACGTCTCCGCCACCCCCGGGGAGTACGAGCGCACCCGCTCCGGCCAGATCGTGGAGCAGGTGATCCGGCCCACCGGCCTGCTGGACCCCAGGATCGAGGTGCGCCCGGTGGAGGGCCAGATCGACGATCTGATCGGGGAGATCAACGCCCGCACAGAGCGGAAAGAGCGGGTGCTGGTCACCACCCTCACCAAGAAAATGGCGGAGGACCTCACCGCCTATCTGCAAAATACAGGGATCAAGGTGCGGTACATGCACCACGACATCGATACCATCGAGCGCATGGAGATTATCCGGGACCTGCGCCTGGGCACCTTCGACGTGCTGGTGGGCATCAACCTCTTACGCGAGGGCCTGGATCTGCCCGAGGTGTCCCTGGTGGCCATCCTGGACGCGGACAAGGAGGGCTTCCTGCGCAGTGAGACATCCCTGATCCAGACCATCGGACGGGCGGCCCGAAACGCCGACGGCATGGTGGTCATGTACGCCGACACCATTACCCCCTCCATGCGCCGGGCCATGGACGAGACGGAGCGCCGCCGGGAGAAGCAGGACGCCTATAACCGCGCCCACGGCATCGTCCCCAAGACGGTGGTCAAGTCGGTGCGGGAGCTGCTGGAGATCTCCGCCACGGCGGAGGACGTGGCCTCCGAGGAGCGCCAGGGCAAGATCAAGTCCATGACGAAACAGCAGAAGGCCGCCGAGATCGCCCGCCTGGAGAAGGCCATGAAAGAGGCGGCAAAGATGCTGGAGTTCGAGCTGGCGGCCTCCCTGCGGGATCAGATTATCGAACTAAGAGGGAAGTAAGAACCGCCTCTTTCTCCTGCGCACCGCGCGGGCGCGCCGGATGGCGCGTACAAGCGTTTTGCCAAAGGCAAAACCTTGCCGCAGGCGGAATTTACTTCCGCCGAGGATTTGAAAAAATTGGGGTCCCCGCGGGCTCTGCCCGTGGGGCGGCGGCAAAGATGCTGGAGTTCGAGCTGGCGGCTTCGCTGCGGGATCAGATTATCGAATTGCGGGGGAAATGAGAGGGGCATGGGACAGGAGAGAAGAAGAGGGCGGCCCGGCCGGTTACCTCATTGGAATTATGATTCTGTCGGCTGTTATTTCCTTACTTTCTGTACGAAAGGCCGCCAGTGCATACTCTCCCAAATTGTAAAAGAGGAGGGCATTTCATCCGTGGCGCGCGACGACCCCGGCGCGCGCGTTCTTCGACTGACTCCTTATGGTGTTTGTCTGCAAACGTATTTGGATACATTATCCTCTGCATATCCCAATGTTACACTGCACCATGCCGTGATTATGCCGAACCATGTCCATCTGTTGCTCTCTATTGATCATAACGCACCGGGCGCGCCGAGGTCGTCGCGCCCCACGCAATTAATTTCCCGCATAATCGCCGCTCTGAAACGCTTTACCAATCAGCAGGCGGGATTTAATTTGTGGCAATCTACTTTCCACGACCACATCATCCGCAATGATGCCGACTATCTCCGCATCTGGGAGTATATCGGCGCCAACCCCGCCAAATGGCGGGAGGACTGTTATTACACAGAAACCGAGGAGTACACCATGTCCAAAAAAGAAGAAAAAACCAACGTCATGCGCATTTTGGACCAGAAGAAGATCCCCTACACCCCCCACGCCTACCCCCACGGGAAGGACGAGGCCCCGGACGGGGTCAGCGTGGCCCAGAGCCTGGGGCTGGACCCGGCCCGGGTGTTCAAAACCCTGGTGACAAAAGGGGCCTCCGGGGGATACTATGTCTTTGACATCCCGGTGGCCGCCACCCTGGATTTGAAAAAGGCGGCGAAAGCGGTGGGGGAGAAGTCGGTGGCCATGCTCCACAGCAAGGAGCTGCTGCCCCTCACCGGCTACGTCCACGGGGGCTGCTCCCCCATCGGCATGAAGAAGCAGTTTCCCACCGTCTTCCACGAAACCGCCCTGGACCAGGAGACCATTTTCGTCTCCGCCGGGAAGATCGGCTTTCAGGTGGAGCTGTCCCCCGCCGACCTGATGCAGCTGGTGCGGGGGAGGGCGGCGGACGTGACCGCGGCCGCAGAATAACCGAAAGGCAGGAGAGAGACCATGACCATCCGACCGGCCCAAGCGGGCGACTATTCCGAGATCTATTCCCTGGTCCAGACGGCCTTTGCCACGGCGAAGGTCAGTGACGGGACCGAGCAGGACTTTGTGCTGGAGCTGCGCCGGCGAGACACCTACCGCCCGGAGCTGGAGCTGGTGGCAGAGGAGAACGGACAGCTCATCGGACACATCCTCCTCACCATTTTGCCGGTCCCCGGTGCTCCCGAGGGGCTGCGGGGGCTGATGGTGGCCCCCCTGTGCGTCCGGCTGGAGGACCGGAGCCGGGGCCTGGGCGGCCAGCTTCTCCACGAGGGGGGGCGCCGGGCGGCGGAGCTGGGGTATAACGCCCTGTTTCTGGTGGGCGACCCGGACTACTACGGCCGGTACGGCTTCCAGAACGCCGTCTCCCTGGGGTTCCAAAACGCCTCCGGCGTGCCCGAC
>CASEKM010000136.1 GCA_949288405.1 uncultured bacterium
CACCGGGAACAGGCCCGCCGCCGCCGTCACCCCCAGCTGTCCCGAGGGGACCACGCAGGCCAGCCACAGCACGGCCAGGCTGCCCGCGGCCAGCACGCCGCCCAGGGCCACAAGGCCCGTCTTCGTCTTTCTCATATCAGTTGCACCCGCCGCACAGGCAGTTCAGGCACAGCATGGTGGTACAGCAGTCCATGGCGTCCGTGCCGCCGCTGTAGCCGTAGGGCCGGTAGGCCTGGCCGCCCCGCTGCATCATGGCCAGGGCCTGGCGGTACTCCATGTTGCCCGGCTCCATCTGGACGGCCAGGTTGTAGTTCTGCATGGCCTCGTCCAGCCAGCCCCGGCGGTAGGCGATGCTGCCCATGAGGAAATACCACTCGCCGCTCTTCTGGGGCACCTCCTGGAGCAGGCGCTCGGCGGAGTTCAGGTCCCCCATGTTGATGAGATTGCGCACCCGGTTAAAGGTGGGGTTGTTGGTCCCGCCGCCGTAGGACTGCCGCTGCTGCTGGTAGCCGTACTGGTAGCCGCCGGAGGAGGACGAGGACTGGCTGTAGCCGCTCCCGCCGCCGCTGCGCTGCTTCTGGATGGCCTCGTAGGCCTCGTTGACCTCTTTCATCTTCTCCTCGGCCAGGTCGGCCAGGGGGTTGTCCACGTAGTTGTCCGGGTGATACTTCCGGGCCAGCTCCCGGTAGGCCTTTTTGATCTCCTGGTCGCTGGCATCGGGCTTGACGCCCAGTACGCTGTACGGATCGTTCATGTGTTGTGTCTCCATATCTTTTGTTTTTGGATCTGTCTCCAGCTCCCGTCAAAGACGGCCCGCTGCACCAGCGGGAGGCCCAGATACAGGATATTTTCGATCACCGGCCAGCGGCATCCAAAGTCTGCCAGCTGGGCCGCCGAGGCCATCAGGTTCAGGGAGTGGTCCAGGGTGCGCTCCATGGCCCCGTCGTCCCCCTCCGGGCCGAAGCGGGCGGCCACGGCGTTGTAGTTCCCCGAGGCCCGGTCCTCCTCCAGGTCGTCCTGGGCGTCGATCAGGTAGATCCACCGGCCCAGGTGGTAGAGCAGCTGCTCCAGGGCCCGGTCCCGGGCCGCCTCCCCCGTCTTGGGGGCGGCGCTCTGCAGCAGCACCGCGAAGGTGTCCGCCGCCCGGTCCATGGAGGGACAGCCCTCCGCCTCCAGGGCGGAGAGCTTCTCCAGGCTCTCCCGCACCGTGCGGTCGAACTCCGGCCGGCGGCGGGCCGCCTTTCGGTAGGCGGGGGTGAGCAGCAGGGCCAGCGCCCGGGCGGGAAGCCCGCCCCACAGGCCGCTGTCCGCCCCCTTGTCCTTCAGCTGCCACCAGGTGAGCACCACGCTCTCGTCCGCCGCCGTCTCCAGGGCCGGAGAGGTCTGGCACATGGACTTTTTCAGCAGGGGGTTGGCGTGGCACCGCCCCCGGCACGGGGTGAAGCGCTCCTCCGGCTCCTCCAGCAGGAGGGCCAGGAAGGTGAAGTCATAGTTGAGGAACATGGGGGCCAGCAGGCCGTACCGCCGGCGCATGCACCGGCACAGGCCGCAGTAGACGGCCCGGTACAGGTCGAAGTCCCGGCACTTCAGCTCCTCCCGGACGGGCCGGACGTAGCCGAACACTCCCCCACCGCCTTACGCCAGATGCTTCAGGATGACAAACTCCGGGGCCTGGCTGCGGGTGATCAGCCGGTTGACCCACACGGCGGGCAGGAAGCCCACCAGCAGGCCGATGGCCGCCGTCCCCACCGAGGCCAGCTCCCCCAGCCCCAGGACCATGCCCAGGATGTAGCCCAGGGCCAGGAAAATGCAGGGCACCCCGAACACCAGGGCGGACAGGCCGATGGAGTGACCGGCGGAGGGCTCTACCTCCACCCGCTCCCCGGGCTTGGTGCCGATGGGGTCGCTGGCCAGGGCCAGCAGCTCCCCCTGGGGCTTCTGCATGCAGCCGGCGCAGTTGCCGCTGCACTTCAGGCCGCACTCCACCTGCCGCAGCAGGGAGACCTGCACCACGCCCTCCCGGACTTGTTTTTTTACGATCGCGCTTTGAACCATGGGAACTGCTCGCCTCCGTCATGTGATGAGCCAAATGATTTTCTCTGCGCCGCCCCCGGGGCGGCTGTATCTGTTATCACTGGGTGATGTTGACGCTGATGGTATAGGTGCCGATGACGCCCACCTCGCTGCTGGCGTTCAGATACACCTGGGCCGGGACCGACCGGATGCCGGTGCCCGCCACGTCGGACAGGTCCGCCGTGATCCACAGCTGACTGGCGTCGATCTGATCCAGCACGCTGGCGCTGCCCCGGACCACCACCGAGCGGGTGGTGGTCACCAGCTCCGCCTGATAGGGGCTGGGCACGTTGTTCACCTGGATGTTGGTCACGTCAAAGGACCGGGTATCCAGCCCCGACACGGTGACGGTCACCTGGGCCTCGGTCACCCCGTCGGCGTTCTCCAGCGTGGGGGAGAGCTCGATGGGCATGGTGATGGTATCGGTCCCGATCACCTGGGACAGGTCCACGCTGCCCAGGGAGATCTCGGTCAGGTTGGCCAGCTCCTCCTGGGTGCCCACCACAGTGATGGTGCTGGGCTGGATGTCCACCGTCACCGTCCCGTTGTCCGCCGTGGCGCCGCCGCCGGGGGTCAGGCTGACCGTCAGGTCCACGGTCTTTACCACGCCCACCGTCATGGTCACATAGGCGGTGTCCTGGCTGAGGGTCACGTTGGTGTCGGTGATGGGCTCGCCGTTCTCGTCCAGCAGCACCAGGGGCAGGCTGCCGGCGAAGGACTGATCCAGGTCGGTGGCCTCCAGCACCGCCACCACCCGGCGCACCCGGTTCACCGCCTCCGGGGTGCCGCTGATGGTCACCGTCTCCGGGTCGGCCACCGGCGTGCCCGCCTGGTAGCCGTCGGCGATGCTGCCCTCCAGGCGCACCTCCACGTTCATGGTCTCGGTGGTCAGGGTGTCCACGGTCACGGTGACGATCTGCGTGGGCTGATCGGCGGGGAAAAAGGCCCCCTCGGTGTTCACATTGGTGGGCAGGCGGGGGGTACAGGGCAGCTCATAGGTGCCCGGCTCGGTGATGGACGCCACGTCCACGCTCACGGTGATATTGTTGCGGTTCAGATTGCCCAGGACGCTGACCGGGGCGGTCACCGACACGTTCACCGTGTCCCGGGACAGGTCCGCCACTGTCAGCCCCCGCTCGTTGAGCACCCGGGCGTTGGTGACCTGGACCGGCACGGCGTAAATGGTGGAGTTCATGGTGTTGTTCTGACTGCTGCGGATATACATCCAGAAGACCAGGGCCAGCAGCAGGGAGAGGAGAATATAGACCCAGCGGCACTCCTTCAGACGCTCCATCATTCATCCCCCTCCTTCTTTCCCCGGGAAAACAGATTGGGCAGAAGCGCCCCCAGATTCAGACCCTTCTCCTCCTCTGTCTGATCGGGCAGCAGCTCGTTGCGCAGCAGGCGCTCCAAGGTCTCGGGGGCCAGGTGGCGCTTGAGCATCCCCCCGGTGGCGGCGGAGATGGAGCCTGTCTCCTCGGAGACGATGACCACCACCGCGTCGGAGTGCTCGCTCATGCCGATGCCGGCCCGGTGGCGCATGCCCAGGTCCCGGCTCAGGTTCACATTGCCGGACAGGGGGAGCATGCACCCCGCCCCCACGATGCGCCCCTCCCGCACGATGACCGCGCCGTCGTGGAGGGGGGCCTTGTTCCAGAACAGATTTTTCAGCAGCTCGCTGGACACGGAGCAGTCCAGGGGGGTGCCCGTCTTGATCACGTCGTCCAGCAGGTTCCGCCGCTCGAAGACCATGAGGGCCCCCACCTTGTCCTTGGACATGGAGGCGTAGGCGTCCACCGTCTCCCGGATGGCGGTCTCCATGTCGTGGAGGGAGGCGGGCCGCTGGCTGGTGAACATGCTGGACAGCTTTCCGCTGCCCAGCCGCTCCAGAGCCCGGCGCAGCTCGGGCTGGAAGAGGATCACCAGCACCAGGATGCCCCATTCCACCACCCAGTTCAGCACCCAGCTGGTGGCGGTGAGCTGCAGCCAGTCGGCCAGGCCCATGGCCACCATCAGCACCAGCACGCCCTTGATGACCCGGCCGGAGCTGCTCTTGCGCATGATCCACAGCAGCTGGTAGATGGCAAAGGTCAAAATGGCGATGTCCAGCAGATCCGAGACCCGGACCGTGGCCATAAACGGGATCTCCTCTTGGATAAAGCTCATAACGGTCTCCAGCAACGTGACCCCTTCCTTCCTGCCGCGGTTCGGTCCCCGCCGGGGGAGCCCGTCCGCCCGGCGAGAAACAATATGTCTATCTTAGTTATTATACGATATTCCGCCCGGGATGGCAACATGATTTCCCACCCCAAGAATGAAAATTTCGTGAATTTTCCAGGGGCTGTCCCGGTAATTTTTGTCAGCTCCGCCCCCCCTCCAGCGCCGTGTCCCGCCGCCCGGAACAAAAAATTTCCCCTCCCCCGCCGCAAACCGCCCCCCTGGACCGTGTGGTAAAATAGAAGGAACGAAAGGAGGCGGACGCACCATGGATGAGACCTGCTCCTGGAGCCGGGAGGACTTTGCCGCCCTCTACCGGCGGCACATCAAGCTGGTCTATCAGATCTGTCTGCTGATGCTGAAAAACCCCGCCGATGCGGAGGACGCCGCCCACACAGTCTTCCGCAAGCTGATGGAGCGGCAGCCCCGGCTGGAGGACCCGGAACACCAGCGGGCCTGGCTGATCGTCACCGCCCGCAACGAGTGCCGGGACCAGCTGCGCCACGGGGGGCGCAGCCGCCGGGCGGAGCCGGAGGAACTGGGCCGCCTGGCCTGGCAGCCCCCGGAGGCGGGCGGCGTGTGGGAACAGCTGGCCGCCCTGCCCCCCAGGGAGCGGCTGCTGCTCTACCTCTA
>CASEKM010000137.1 GCA_949288405.1 uncultured bacterium
CTGGCCCAGACCATCATGGAGGGCGGGCTGGATCTGGTGTCGGGCGGCACGGACAACCACCTGATGCTGGTGGACCTGCGCCCCGCCCACCTCACCGGCAAGGAGATGGAGCACCGCCTGGACGAGGTGTATATCACCGTCAACAAAAACGCCATCCCCAACGACCCGGAGAAGCCCTTTGTCACCTCCGGCATCCGGGTGGGCACCCCCGCCGTCACCTCCCGGGGCTTCACCGAGGAGGACATGAAGGTGGTGGGCCGCCTCATCTGCCAGGCCGCCCAGGACGACTTCGCCTCCAAGGTGGACGATCTGCGCGCCCAGGTGAAGGAGCTCACCGGCCGCTATCCCCTCTATCAGAACGTCTGATCCCCCGCCCCAACTTGAGCGGATTCATCTCAACAGAGTTTTTTGACAAGCTGCGCTCCGGCGGTCCATGAGGACCGCCGGAGCTTTTTTATGCCCGCACCGCCCCCCGCCTCCCCCACAAATTTCCGGTACTTTTGCCGGGACGGGCGCATATTGTGGGGTGTAAAAAAAGTCCCAAAGAAACCTTAACTGTTTCTTAAACATTTGTAATTGCCTTGTAATTGCTTTTCCCGGAAAAAGCAACCTATAATGGAACAGGAGAATGCACTGATCTGCAGATGCGGCCCCCCGCATGGCTGTGCCGCGCGGGTGAACCCCTTTGCGGTTTGCTCAGCAGACATTACGTTAGGAGGACTTGATACCATGCCAGAAGTGACTGTTCCCCAGCCCGCTCCAGCCGCGTCCCCGGCCTCTCCGCCGGGCCGGCCCAAGCCGAAGTTCAACAAGCGCAAGGTGCGCCAGGCGGTTATTGCCGGCGCGGTTGTGGTGGCTTTGGCGGCGGGCGGCTTTCTGCTCTACCGCTTTCTGACCAAGCAGGACAGCGCCAGCAGCGAGATCCAGACCCAGGCCGTCCAGTACGGCACCATCCAGAGCAAGGTTACCGGCAGCGGCAACGCCAAGGCCAAGGAATCCGCCGCCATCACCCTCACCGCCGGCGGCACGGTGCAGGAGGTCTTTGTCTCCCCCGGCGACACGGTCACCGCGGGCCAGCCCCTGTACACCATCTTCAGCCAAGAGGCCCAGGACCAGGTGACCCAGGCCCAGACCCAGGTGGACAACCTGAATAAGGAGATGTCCGCCCTGCTGGAGGACGCCAACAACCTCACCGTCCGGGCCCCCTTTGCCGGCAAACTCATCAATGTGAAGGAGTTCCAGCCCGACCAGGAGGTAGCCAAGGAGACCGCAGTGGCCACCCTGGTCAACGACAAGAAGCTGAAGCTCTCCCTGTACTTCAGCTACGCCTATGAAAATCAGATCCGCACCGGCCAGTCCGTCCAGGTGTCCATCCCCACCGTCATGGGCACCTACACCGGCACTGTGGAGAAAATCAACAAGGTCCGCTTCATCTCCCCCGAGGGGGCGGTCCACTTTGAGGCGGTCATCGCCTTCCAAAACCCGGGCACCCTCACCGCCGGGATGGACGCCTCGGCCACCCTCACCGCCTCGGACGGCTCCGCCATCTACCCCTATGAGAACGGCAAGACGGAGTACTACGAGACCCGGGAGATCGTCACCAAGGCCGCCGGGCCGGTGGTGTCCCAGGGCAACCTGATGGACTACGCCGACGTGTCCGCCGGGGAGGCCCTGCTCACCCTGGGCTCCAGCACCATCGACGAGACCATCATGTCCAAGCAGAAGGAGATCGACGAGGCCCAGAAGAAGCTGGCCGACGCCCAGAAGGGCCTGGCCGACTTCAACGCCGTCTCCCCCATTGACGGCTCGGTCACCTCCTGCACCCTCACCCCCGGCACGGAGGTCAAGAGCGGCGACACCGTGGTCACCATCTCCAACACCACCAACATGGTGGTGGACATCACCGTGGACGACCGGAACATCGCCTTTGTCCAGCCCGGCTTGACGGTGGAGCTGAGCGACTGGAACGGCAACACCTTCATCGGCACTGTCACCGCCATCAACATGGGGGCCGCCGAGAGCCAGAACGGCATGACCAACTACCCCGTCACCCTGACGGTGGACAACCAGGACGGCTCTCTGCTGGCCGGCATGTATCTGGACTACTCCTTTGTGGCCAGCCAGTCGGACGACTGTATGATGGTTCCCATGCAGAGCGTGAAGAACATCCCCGGCGAGGACGGCAGTACGGACAGCGTGGTCTTTATCCGGGCGGACAAGCGCCCCGAGAACGCGGTGGACCTGGAGATCCCGGAGCCGGAGCCCGGCCAGCCCCCCATGTACCCCTCTCCCGAGGACGGCTTCTATCCCGTGAAGGTGGAGACCGGCCTGAACGACGACTACAACGTGGAGATCAAGAGCGGCCTCAACGGGGACGAGGAGGTCTTTGTCAACTACCTGGTCGAATCGGCCTATGGATGAGCGGGGTGAACTGCCATGCTCATTGACGTGAAAGACCTCTATAAAATCTACAACGAGGGAAAGGAGAGCGAGGTCCGGGCCCTGGACGGGGTCACCCTGTCCATCGACCGGGGGGAGTTCGTGGCCATCATCGGCGCCTCCGGCTCGGGCAAATCCACCCTCATGAACATCCTGGGCTGCCTGGACATCCCCACCTACGGGGACTACATCCTCAACGGCACCCACATCAACGACCGCTCCGACCGGCAGCTGGCCCACATCCGCAACAAGGAGATCGGCTTTATCTTCCAGGGCTACAACCTGATCCCCGCCCTCACCGCTTACGAAAACGTGGAGCTGCCCCTCATCTATCAGGGGGTGTCCATCTTCCAGCGGGAAGAGCGGGTGATGGAGGCCCTGAAAAAGGTGGGCATGGACTCCCGCTGGAAGCACAAGCCCGCTGAGATGTCCGGCGGCCAGCAGCAGCGGGTGGCCATCGCCCGGGCCATCGCCACCCATCCCCCCATCATCATGGCCGACGAGCCCACCGGAGCCCTGGACTCCAAGACGGGCCGGCATGTGCTGGAGATCCTCCACACCCTGAATCAGGAGGGCTCTACCATCATTCTCATCACCCACGACAACGGCATCGCCGCCACCGCCCACCGGGTGGTCCGCATCTCCGACGGCCGCATCGTGGCCGACGGCACCCGAGAGGAGGTGGGTCTATGAAGCTGGGCCAGGCATTCAAAATGGCCGCCAAGTCTATCTTTTCCAACATCGGGCGCTCGGCCCTCACCATGCTGGGCATCATTATCGGCCTGGCGGCGGTGATCATCCTGGTGTCCTACGCCCAGGGGCAGAACGCCGCCATGCGGGCCTACTATGAGAGCATGGGCACCAATACGGTGGAGGTCTACGCCTATACCTGGGACTCCTCCCTGGATGTATCCAAGTCCCTGTACAACTACTGTCTGGGTCTGGACAATCTGGTGGTGGGCGTCACCCCCAACGGTCAGGTCAGCAGCAGCCCCAAGATCTCCTACGGCTCCAAGACTCTGCCCACCGACGACTACCAGACCGCCACCACCCTCTATCTGGGCAACGACCAGTACGGCCTGTGCAACGACTACCAGATCGCCCGGGGGCGGGAGCTGTCCTTCCTGGACATGGAAAAGCTCAATCAGGTGTGCGTGCTGGGCTCCGCCACGGCGGAGGAGCTGTTCTCCTTCGCCGACCCCCTGGACAAGACCATCACCATCAACGGCATCCCCTTCCGGGTGGTGGGCGTCTATGAGAGCAAGTCCAAGGGGGTGAAGGTCGGGACCAAGGAGGAGGACCAGTACCTGCTGGACGAGATCAAGCGCAAGGACCGGATGATTCTCATCCCCTATACCATGACCCGCTACTTCAACAGCAACCAACCCATCGACCAGTTTGTGGTCAAGGTGAAAAGCTCGGACGCCATCGCCCCCACGGTCACCAGCCTGAACGGTTTTCTCTCCGGACTCATCGGCGACCAGAACGGCAGCTACGGCGTCACCTCCCCCCAGACTTACCAGAAGGAGCAAAACCAGGCCGACGCCATGCAGCAGCGGTTCCTGGGGGGCATCGCCGCCATCTCCCTGCTGGTGGGCGGCATCGGCATCATGAACATCATGCTGGTCACCGTCACCGAGCGCACCCGGGAGATCGGCATCCGCAAGGCCATCGGCGCCGAGCGGAGGAGCATCATTGTCCAATTTTTGATTGAAGCAGCCATGATCTGCGGCATCGGCGGACTGTTCGGCATTGTCGTAGGCTATATCGGGACTCTGATCGTGGGCAAGCTGTCCTTCAATATGATCCTGATTCCCAGCCCCGGGGTGACCCTGGGGGCGGCCGCCATCTCGGTGGCGCTGGGCATTATCTTCGGCATGTACCCCGCCATCAAGGCCTCCGGCCTCCAGCCGGTGGTGGCCCTGCGGGCAGATTAACGCTGTAAGGGAGAACATATCTATGAGAAAACAACATCGAATGATCCACGCCCTGCTGGCGGCCGCCCTGGCCGCCGGGCTGGTGATCCCCCTCCCGGCGGGAGCGGCCGGGGCCTCCTCCTTTCAGGATGTGAGCGACCCCGCCACGGCGGTGAACGCCGACATTTTACGGCTGATGGGGGTGGTCTCCGGCACCGGGGGCAACGCCTTTCACCCCAACGACAAGCTGACCCGGGCGCAGTTCTGCACCATGGCGGTGAACTTTATGGGGCTGGGGGACCAGGTGGTCCTCCACTCCACCCGCACCATCTTCACCGACGTGCCCTCCAGCCACTGGGCCCGGGGGTATATCAACCTGGCCGCCTCCACCATGGTGGACGGGGGCTCCGGCTCCTCCGCCGGCTCCGGCGAGGGGGAGACCCCCGCCGCCGCCACCCCCCTCATCGCCGGGGTGGGCGACGGCCGGTTCCTGCCTGAGCAGGAGCTCTCCTTCGCCCAGGCGGTGACCATCCTCATCCGGGTGCTGGGCTACTCCAGCGAC
>CASEKM010000138.1 GCA_949288405.1 uncultured bacterium
AGGGAACCGGTCTCCCGATTCCCTCTCAAAAAGTGCTTGTTTATGCGGTTTTGATTAGCCGAAGTACCGCTTCAGCAGGCCCTCGAAGGCCTTGCCGTGACGGGCCTCGTCCCGGGCCATCTCATGGACGGTGTCGTGGATGGCGTCCAGGTTCAGCTCCTTGGCCTTCTTGGCCAGCTGGAACTTGCCCTCGGTGGCGCCGTTCTCGGCGTCGACGCGCATCTCCAGGTTCTTCTTGGTGGAGTCGGTCACCACCTCGCCCAGCAGCTCGGCGAACTTGGCGGCGTGCTCGGCCTCCTCATAGGCGGCCTTCTCCCAGTACAGGCCGATCTCGGGATAGCCCTCGCGATGGGCCTCCTCATAGGCGGCCTTCTCCCAGTACAGGCCGATCTCGGGGTAGCCCTCGCGGTGGGCCACACGGGCCATGGCCAGGTACATGCCCACCTCGGTGCACTCGCCCTGGAAGTTCTCCCGCAGACCCTGCAGGATCTCCTCGGGAGCGCCCTGGCAGCTCTTCTCGCCGGCCTGCTCCACAAACTTCTCCTTGGGGGCCTTGCAGATGGGGCAGAAATCGGGCGCGGTCTCGCCCTCGTACACGTAACCACAGACGGAACAAACAAACTTCTTCATGCTAATACGTCCTCCTCATGTTTTTCTGCTTGCATACAAGCTCGGCATTTGCCGTAAAAGGTGAGTTCGTGGCGCTCCACCTCGAACCCGTATTGCTCCCTGACGGTGCGGTTCAAATTGGCATCCATGGGGATCTTATGCAGATCGATCACCGCGCCGCAGGTGGTGCAAACGAAATGACTGTGCGGGGCAGTCACGGCGTCAAACCGCTCCTGACCGTGGACCACACCCACGCTTTGAATGGTGCCCTGGTGCTGAAAAAACAGCAGGTTCCGGTAGACCGTCCCCAGGCTCAGGTCTGGGTGGGCCGGCTTCAGGGTCTGATAGATCCACTCGGCTGAGGGGTGTGCGTCAGAGCTGCGGATGGCGGCCAGAATGGCTTCCCGCTTCTTGCTGTATCGAGTCGCACGCTCCACAGATCGGCCTCCTAACAGTAGTAATTCTTGTTTGCAAGAAGATAATAGCATACCGCCTCCCATTTGTAAAGAGGAAATTTCAAAAATTTTCTGCCAGTTTTTCCCTCCGCTCCGCCGTCTCCGGCCGTCCGGGATTGACAAAGCCCCCTCCGCCCGGTACAATGGGGAGGACAAAGCGCCCAAGGGTGCCCGGGGCCTCCCCCTGCGGAGGGGCCGGCCGGGAGAATAGGGAAGCGGGTGAGAAGCCCGCGCGGGACCGCCGCCGTAAGGGGGAGAGACCTGCCCTGGGGAGTACATCTGTCCCTGGAGGGACAGGACCCGCGCCCGGACGGACCAAACGGCAGCGCGGAGATCAGCTCATCCCACCGGCCGCCCCGCACTCGGAACGGCTGTGTTGTTCTGCGCCCCTCCAGTGTTTCACTGGAGGGGCGTTTTATCATATATATCCATATTTTTTACAGAAAGAAGTGTATCACTATGAAAAAAATCCTGTCTCTCTCCCTGGCCCTCGTGCTGTCGCTGAACCTGGCCGCCTGCGGCACCCCTGCGGCTTCCTCCGCCCCCTCGGACGCCTCTCAGAACACCGCGGCCTCCGCAGACTCCGGCGCGTTTCCCTTCACCCTGACCACCAAGGACGGGGCGGAGGTCACGTTCACCCACGTCCCTGAGCGCGTCATCGCCGCCAACGCCAATGCCGGCGACCAGCTCATGGCTCTGGGGCTGGAGGACAAGATCATCGCCACCGCCTATACCAATTCCGACATCAATCCCCAGTGGGACGCGGAGTATAAGGAAATTCCTCAGGCCGCGGAGACCTATATCTCTCTGGAGACCATCCTGGACCTGGAGCCCGACTTCGTCTATGGCCGCTCCAGCTCCTTCACTGAGAAGTACAACACGGAGCACGACACTCTCTCCCAGTACGGCATCATGTCCCTGTCCTCCATCGAGGGGTACACCGTGGGGGCCGACGTAGACGTGGTGTATCAGGACTTCTACAACCTGGGCCGCATCTTCCAGGTGGAGGACAAGGCCGAGGAAATCGTCAGCGCCATGAAAGCTCAAATCGCCGCCGTGGAGGAGGCTGTGGCCGGCCAGGAAGCCACCCCGGTTTTCGTCTTTGACATGGCCCAGGAGGAGGGCGCCTACACCTGCGGCAACAACTTCACCTCCAAGCTCATCGAGCACGCAGGGGGCACGAACATCTTTCAGGACCTGGACACCACTTGGGCCACGGTAAGCTGGGAGACGGTGGTGGAACGCGCTCCCGAAGTGATCGTCATTAACGACTACGGAGACACCTCCCTGGAGGAGAAAATCGCCCAGCTGAAGGAGAATCCCGCCTTGGCTACGGTGCCCGCCATTCAGAACGACCGCATCATCTCCGTCAAGCTGTGCGAGGTGTTTGCAAGCTCGATGACCGGGAACACAGTGGAGAAGTTTGCCCAGGCCTTCCACCCCGACTGTTTTGTCTAAACGGCTATGAAGCAGTTTTGCAGACTGATAAAGGCCCACACGTTTCTGAGCTGTCTGGCGCTGGCGGCGGTCCTTCTGGTCTCCGTGGTCGCCGGCATCGGCTTTGGGCCGGTCTCTATCCCCTTCTCCCAGGTGTGGCAGGTGATGCTCCACCGGCTTGGCAGCCTGCTCACCGGCTCCGCCCTGCCGCTGGACGGGGTGCGGGAGAGCACCCAAAACATCGTCTGGTTTCTGCGGGCGCCCCGGGTGCTGCTGGGCGGACTGGTGGGGGCGGCCCTCACGCTCTCCGGCGTCGGGATGCAAGCCTTTACCAAAAACCCTCTGGCGGAGCCCTATATTTTAGGCATCTCCTCCGGGGCCTCCCTGGGGGCGGTGCTGGCCATGCTGCTGGGAGTGTCTCTGCCCGTGCTGGGCCGCTTGTCGGTGACCGCCGGGGCCTTCGCCGGGGCGCTGGTCTCCATTCTCCTGGTCTATCTGCTCGCCCGCACCCACGGCGCAGTGACTCCAATCCGGTTAATTCTGGTGGGGGTGGCGGTGTCCGCCATGTTCCAGGCCTTTACCAATTACATCGTCTATACCGCCCCCAACGACGCCGCCGTCCGAGAGGCCACCTTCTGGATGCTGGGGGGGCTGGGCAGTGCGGAATGGGCGGATGTGCCCCCCCTGCTCCTTCTGGTCCCTCCGGCCTTTCTCCTGATGATGGCCCTTGCCAAGCCCCTGAACGCCATGATGATGGGGGACAGCTCTGCCGTCACCCTGGGGGTCAACCTGACGGCGGTGCGCAATGTGCTCATCACCGTCACGGCTCTCCTCACCGCCGCTTCGGTGGCGGTAAGCGGCTGCATCGGTTTTGTGGGCCTGGTGATCCCCCACCTGGTCCGCTCCGTCGTTGGCCCGGACCACCGGAAGCTCATTCCCCTGTCCACCCTGTTCGGGGCCATCTTTCTCATCTGGGTGGACGTGGGGGCCCGGACGATCCATCCCCCGGCGGAGATCCCTGTGGGCATTTTGACCGCATTCTTGGGCGCACCCCTGTTTCTGTGGATGATCAAGGTGCGCCGCTACGAGTTTCAATAGGGGGTGCGGCATGATCGAGACAAAACAGGTCCGCTACCGTGTGCGCGGCCGGGAAATTCTGCGCGGCATTGACTTTCACGTGGAGGAAGGGGAGTTTGTGGGCCTCATCGGCCCCAACGGGAGCGGCAAGTCCACCTTTCTCAAAAATATTTACAAGGTGCTTCACCCCCAGTCCGGAGATATTTCTCTCATGGGCGGGGACCTTCTGGCGATGAGCAACCGGGAGATGGCCCAGCGTCTGGCGGTCATGGCGCAGGAGCAAGAGGCCGCCTTCGACTTCACTGTGGAGGAGGTGGTGATGATGGGGCGGCAGGCCCGTAAGCGCCTTCTGGAGACCGAAAGCCAGGAGGACCGGGCGCTGGTAGCCCAGGTTCTGGAGCACACACAGCTCACCCCGCTGCGTGAACAGGGGTTTTCCACCCTGTCCGGCGGCGAGAAGCAGCGCGTCCTCATGGCCAGGGCGCTGGCCCAGCAGACCCCGATTCTGATCCTGGACGAGCCCACCAACCACCTGGACATCAAATATCAGCTTCAGCTGATGGAGCTGCTGCGCCAGAGCGGGCGCACCGTAGTGGCGGCCATCCACGACCTGAACCTGGCCGCCGCCTACTGCCACCGGCTGTACGCCCTGAAAAACGGGGTGATCGTGGGGGAAGGAACTCCCCGGGAGCTGCTCACCCCCGCCTTTCTCCGGGAAGTCTATGAAGTGGAGGCGGAAGTTCTCCCGGGCCGGGATGGCGTTCTGCGCGTTTTCTTCTGCTCCAAAGGTGCGGAGGCATGCGGCAGCGGCCAGGTCCCGCCCAAAAATTCGGTATGACAGTGGGAATTTTAGATGGATTTCCCCCAAACCTATGGTATACTGGACCGGGAAACAACTGGGGCTCTCACCCCTCCCCCGGTCAAGAGAGGAGTTGGAACAGAGATGGAAGAGAAACGCGCCCTGCTGACCGTCAGCTTCGGCACCGCCGCCGAGGAGGCCCGGCGTGAGGAGATCGGCGGCGTGGAGGAGGCCCTCCGCCGCCGCGTGCCGGAGCTGCCCTTCGCCCGGGCCTACACCAGCCCCACCATCCGGCGCATCCTAGCCGGGCGGGGGGAGCAGATCCCCAGCCTGGAGGAGGCCCTGGAGGAGCAGGCGGCCGCGGGGGCGGAGCGGCTCTATCTCCTGCCCACCCACCTGCTGCCCGGCTATGAGTATGACGCCATCCGGGAGACGGCGGAGCGCTTCCGCCCGAATGTTCCGGACTTGCGCCTGGCCCCGCCCCTGCTGGGGGACACGGACACGGCGCGGGCGCTGGCCAAGGTGCTCATGGACCGCTGGCCCCGGCTGCTGGGACAGGCGGTGATCCTGGTGGGCCACGGGACGGCCCACCCCGGCAACCTGGTCTACCCCGCCCTCCAGGGGATGTTCGCCCTGGCCGGGCGGAACGACCTGCTGGTGGGGACGGTGGAGGGCTGGCCCGGCCCGGAGGACCTGCTGCCCGTGCTGGAGCGCCAAGGGACGGACCGGGTGATCCTGGCCCCCCTCCTCCTCACCGCCGGGACCCACGTGCGGGAGGACATGGCCGGGCCCGGCCCGGACAGCTGGAAGAGCCGCCTGGAGGGGGCGGGCCTCATTGTCCACCCGGTGCTGGAGGGCCTGGGGCGGATGCCCCAGGTGCAGGAGCTGTACGTGCGGCGGCTGGAGGCAATGCTGTAGGGGCGGCCTCTGGCCGCCCGCGGGCCGGTCTGGGACCGGCCCCTACAAGAAGAACGCCCCTGTCTCAGCACCCGCCCGCCGTCCCCTTCCCACTATGAAAAAAGGAGCCCGCTATGTCCTTTGACCACTACATCCAATCCGGCGGAAAGCGCCTGCAGTGCGGGTACACCACCGGTACCTGCGCCGCCCTGGCCGCCAAGGGGGCGGCGGAGCTGCTGCTCACCGGCAGGGCTTCGGAGGCCGTCTCCCTCCGCACACCCAAGGGCTGGGTGGTGAAGGTTCCCCTGGAGGGGCCCCGGCTGGAAAATGGGACCGCCTCCGCCTGGGTGACCAAGGACGGGGGGGACGACGTGGACGCCACCCACGGCCTGCCCATCGCGGCCTCGGTGACCCGGCAACCGGGGACCGGGCTGACCCTGCGGGGCGGCGAGGGGGTGGGCCGGGTGACGAAGCCCGGCCTGGACCAGCCGGTGGGGGAGTGGGCCATCAACTCCACCCCCCGGCGGATGATCCTGGAGGCGGTGGACTCGGTGCGGAGGGCCCTGGACCTGCCGGGGGGACTTCTCATCACCATCTCCGTCCCCGGCGGACAGGAGGCGGCAAAAAAGACCTTCAACCCCCATTTGGGCATTGAGGGGGGAATTTCGATTTTGGGCACCTCGGGCATTGTGGAGCCCATGAGCGTCCAGGCCCTGGTGGACACCCTGGCCCTGGAGCTGCGGCAGGCTGCCGCCTCCGGGGCGCGCCGTTTGATCCTCACCCCGGGCAACTACGGAATGGATTTCCTGGGCTCCGGGGCCCTGGACCTGCCCCCGGCAACTACGGGATGGATTTCCTGGGCTCCGGGGCCCTGGACCTGCCCCCGGCGGTCCCCGTCGTCCGGTGCTCCAACTTTGTGGGGGAGGCCCTGGACAGCGCCCGGCTGGAGGGGTTTCATGACATCCTGCTGGTGGGGCACATTGGCAAATTCGTAAAGCTGGCGGCGGGGATCTTCAACACCCACTCCCGGCAGGCGGACGGGCGGGGGGAGATCTTCTGCGCCCACGCCGCCCTGTGCGGGGCGGACCGGGAGACGGTCCGGGCCCTCATAGACAGCGCCACCGCCGACCGCTGTCTGGAAATTTTACAGGAGCGCCGCCTGCAAGAGCCGGTGCTGGCCTCCCTCCTGGGCGCCATCCAGGTCCGCCTGGACCGGCGGACAGGGGAGGGCGCGCGGGCCGGGGCGGTGCTGTTTAGCAATCAGTACGGCCCTCTGGGCATGACCCGGGGGGCGAAGGAGATTTTGACCGCATGGAAGCAAAACACTTAGGAACCTTTTACGGCGTGGGGGTGGGTCCCGGGGACCCGGAGCTGCTCACCCTGAAGGCGGTGCGGGTACTGGAGCGGTGCCCGGTGCTGGCCGCCCCCAGAACCGCCTCCGGGGCCATGACCGCCCTGGACATCGCCCGGCAGGCTGCGGACCTGGAGGGGAAGACCCTCCTCCCCCTCTACTTCACCATGTCCAGGGACAAGGAGCAGCAGCGGGCGGCCCACCGGGCCGCGGCGGAGGCGGTGCGCCCCTATCTGGAGGCGGGCCAGGACGTGGCCATGGCCATCCTGGGGGACGTGTCCATCTTCTCCACCTACTGCTATCTCATGGAGCTTTTAAAGGGGGAGGGCTTCCCCTGCGAGATGGTCCCCGGGGTGCCCAGCTTCTGCGCCGTGGCCGCCCGCCTGGGCCGGAGCCTCACCGAGGCCGATACCCCCCTCCACATCCTCCCCGGCGGCGGGGAGGGGCCGGGGGAGAGCCTGGACCTGCCCGGCGGGAAGATTTTGATGAAGTCGGGGAAGAACTACCCCCAGCTGCTGGAGGAGCTGGACCGCCGGGGCCTGCTGGCCCAGGCGGGCATGGTGGAGAACTGCGGCCTCCCCGGCGAGCGGGTGTTCCCCTCCCTGGAGGAGAAGCCTGAGTCCTCCGGGTATTTTAC
>CASEKM010000139.1 GCA_949288405.1 uncultured bacterium
GAATGGCCCGCTCAGAGGGCTCGGTCCAGTGCTCCATGCGCAGGTGGGGCACATCGCCCTCGGTCCACTTCTCCTCCGGGTAGACCCGGTCCACGATGCGGTCGATGGCGTGGCCGCCCATGGCGTGCATGGACAGCTGGCAGTGGTGCTCCTTGCAGTAGGCGATGGCGCTCTCCATCAGCTCGTCGGAGCAAACGGGGAAGCCGCACTCGTCGCTGTCCAGGTAGGGCTCGTTCATCCAGGCGGTGCGGCCGGAGACGCTGCCGTCGCCGATGAGCTTCAGACCGGCGGCGAAGATCTGCTGGGAGCGGTCAAAGCGGGACTCGGGGATCTGGAACTTCGGGTCGTCGGCAAAGAACTCCCACATGTAGTAGACGCCGACCTTCTGGCAGAAGCCCTTCTTGACGGCCGCCATGTATGTATCATAGCTGTCCGAGGGGTCCAGATTGCCCATGTCGCAGGTGGCGGTGATGCCCTGAGAGGCGAGCAGCTTGCCCAGATCCACCACCAGGTCCACCTTCTGCTCCTCGGTAGTCTCGGGGATCAGGGGGGTGACCAGGTTGCGGGCGGACTCCCGAAGGACGCCGGTGGGCTCGCCGTTCTCATCCCGGTCGATCTGGCCGCCCTGGGGGTCGGGGGTGTCCTTGGTGATGCCCGCCATCTCCAGGGCCTTGCTGTGCCCGCCATCTCCAGGGCCTTGCTGTTCACGCAGCGGATGTGGCCGCAGGTGCGGATGATGGACACGGGGGAGTCGCTGCACCCCTCGTCCAGATCCCAGCGGGTGGGGGAGCGGCGCTCGGCCAGCTTGCCCTCGTCATAGCCCCAGCCCTCGATCCACTTGCCGGGGCCCTGGGCCTCCCGCACGTCGCGGATGGCCTGCTTGAGCTCCTCGATGGAGTTGACCTTGGGCGGCAGGCTGGAGATCTTCTTGCTGAAGTCCGCCAGCATCACCGGGTGCTCATGGGCGCCGGGTGCTCATGGGCGTCCACGAAACCGGGGATGACCCGGCGGCCCTGCAGGTCCACCGTCTCATCGTAGGGACCGGCGGGCATGTCGGCCTGAGCGCCTACCCAGGCGATCCGTCCGCCCTCCACCGTCATGGCTTCGGCGTACAGGTTCTCCCGATCGGAGGTAAAGATCTTTCCGTTGATATAGGCAATTTTCCGATTCGCGTGCATAGAGCACAGCCCCCTTTCTGTCATATTGTACATTATAGCAAAATCGATGCCAACAAAAGCGAAAGGGCGCCGGAACTCCTGAGAGTTTCCGGCGCCTCTGCCTATTTCATAGTGTAATGTTTTCAATGCGGGGCTGTCAAGGGATTTGCGGCCCCTTTGTGCGACTCTACAAAAATTTTTCAAAAGCGACCAGTAAAAATGTCCGATTCTTCCCCTGAAAAATATGGGAAAGTGTTTTATCAAAATTTTTGGATGGGGAATCAAAAAATTTTTATTTTATCAAGTTTTTTTGATTTTCCTTGAGTCCCAGCCGCTCCAGCCGGTACTGGAGCTTCTGGGGGGACATGGACAGCTTCTCAGCGGCGGCGTTCAGCCGGTGGGTCTGCCGCAGGGCCTCGGAGATGACGGCGCTCTCATATTCGTCCAGCAGCTCCTTCAGGTCCACGCTGCCCCGGCGGAGCTGTTCCTGCACCTGCTGCAGGGAGGGAAGTCCGGCGGGCGCGGCCGGCGGCTCCAAAGCGGCGGGGTCGGACCCGCTGGTCTGGCGCTCCAGCTTCTCCAGCAGGCCCTGGACGGAGTCCAGGGTGATCATCGCGCTGCTCTCCATGTTGAAGGCGCCCTCAATGGTGTTTTTCAGCTCCCGCACATTGCCCGGCCAGCTCCAGCGGAGGAACAGGTCCTTGGTCATCTGGCTCAGGCCCAGGATCTGCTTGTGCATGCGCTGATTGTAAATGCGGATGTAGTGGTCGGCCAGGGGGAGGATATCCTCCCGCCGGTCCCGCAGGGGGGGCAGCCGCAGGCGGACCACGCCGATGCGGTAGTAGAAGTCGGAGCGCAGCCGCCCCTCCTGGACCAGGACCTCCGGGTCCTCGTTGGAGGCGCACACGATGCGCACGTCAAAGCGGATGTCCTCCCGGCCGCCGATGCGCCGCACCTTCTGCTCCTCCAGGGCCTTGAGCAGCTTGGCCTGCATGGCGATGTCCATGGAGTTGATCTCGTCCAGGAACAGGGTCCCCCCGTTGGCCAGCTCGAACAGGCCCTTTTTGGACTCCGCCCCGGTGAAGCCGCCCTTTTCCGTGCCGAAGAACATGCTCTCCAGCAGGTTGTCCGGGATGGCGGCGCAGTTTTGGGCCAAAAACGGCTTTCCGCTGCGGCTGCTGAGGGAGTGGAGCGCCTCCGCGAAGAGCTCCTTGCCGGTGCCCGTCTCCCCGTAGATCAGGGTGGCGGAGTCATTTTGCGCAATGGAGCGGATCATGGATTTCAGGCGGTGCATCTCCTCGTTCTGGGTGACGATGTCGTCCAGCACAGAGTGGGCCGCGGCGTGAGGCGGGGCGCCCTTCAGGTCCTGCACCTCCAAGATCTGGGCGATATCCACCGCCCCCTGGATCTCGCCGCCGTCATTCAGGATGGGGTATGTGGTGGTGACCATGGTGATCCGAAAATTTCCGTGGGTGAGCACCTGCTTCTCCCCCACCGTGATCTGCCCGGTGCGGAGGGTCTTCATCACCGTGCTGTTCTCCTCGGACAGCTCGGTGTAGACCGTGAGCAGGTGATTGCCCACCACATTGCGGCCAAAGTCCTCGGGCAGCTTGCCGAAGGCGCCGCCCGGCTTGTAGTACTCCACGATCCCGGCCTTGTTGACCACCAGCATCCCCTCCACGGCGTCGCCGTTCAGGTTCACCAGGCGGGTGATCTGCTGGAGATATTCTTCCATACCGTACCTCCTCCCCACGCTGCAGCGCTCCCGTCCTCCCCACAAAAAGACAGGCTCAGGTTCCCTTTTAGTTTACCGTAAATGGAGAGAAAAGGCAATGAAATTTTGGCCGTTCCGGCGGCGGCCCCGCCGGGGAAAATTTATCAGTTCTTAAGATTTTGCGCCTTGCATCTTAATCAGTCTGTGTTATCCTAGAGGTAACATGATCAAAGCCAGTAGGAAAGGACGAGAGAGATGCACACCATACTGATCTGCGACGACGACCGGGACATTGTGTCCGCCCTGGACATCTATCTGACCAGCGAGGGCTACCGCACGGTGAAGGCCTACAACGGCAGGGAGGCCCTGCGGGCGGTGGAGCAGAACGAGATCCACCTGATCCTGATGGACATTATGATGCCCGAGCTGGACGGTATCCGGGCCACCGCCAAGCTGCGGGAGGGGAGCAACATCCCCATCATCCTCCTCACCGCTAAGAGCGAGGACGCGGACAAGATCCTGGGGCTGAACATCGGGGCGGACGACTATATCACCAAGCCCTTCAACCCCCTGGAGGTCATCGCCCGGGTGAAGAGCCAGCTGCGGCGGTACACCTCCCTGGGCGGGGCGGAGAAGGGGCCCGGCCTGCTCACCGTGGGGCCCATCTCCATGGACGACTCCGCCAAGCAGGTGACGGTGGACGGGGAGCCGGTGGCCCTCACCCCCATCGAGTACAACATCCTGCGCCTGCTGATGACCCACCCGGGGCAGGTGTTCTCCTCCGCCCAGATCTATGAGCAGGTGTGGAACGACCCTGCCTACGGCTCGGACAACACGGTGGCCGTCCACATCCGCCACCTGCGGGAGAAGATCGAGATCAACCCCGCCGACCCCCGGTATCTGAAGGTGGTGTGGGGCCTGGGGTACAAGATGGACAAGGGGGGAGCGTAAATGCGGGCATTCCGGGACAATCCGGCCCTCCGGGCCGCCGCCTGGCTCCTGCTGTTGGCCTCCCTGTGCGCCGGCGCCTTCTTCGGGCAGCAGGCCCTGTTTGCCGCCGCCTACACCTGGAACGGGGACTGGACCACCACCACAGCCTTTGAACACATGCGGGTGGAACGGAATTTTCAGGTGCGGGACTGCCTTCAGTATATGGCGGACCTGGAGCAGCCGGACCTGAACTACGTGGAGCGAGAGCAGTATGCCAGCTGGCTGGAGGGCACCCGGGCGGCCCTCTCCCCGGAGCACACCAACTTCCGCTTTCAGGTGCTCAGTGACGACGGCAGCGAGGTGAGCTTCTCCAACCTGGAGGCGGACAAGGGCTCCCTGGAGGAGCAGGTCAGCGAGGTTTTTTACGGCACCGTGGAAATCCAGGACGGCTCGGTGCATTTTAGGGAGAGCTCCCTGGCGGGTCAGGCCTGGGCGCAGGCAGACCAGGGGGTCGCCTCCCCGTCCTCCACCCTGGAGAGTGGAGTGCTCCGGTACGGCATCCTGCGGCCGGAACACTTCACCGCCCAGGACGAGTTTTCCGACCTGTACGCCCTGTGTACCGCCTACGGGGCGCGCTTCTCCCTGTACGGGGGCCTGTGCGCCGTCTTCGGGGCGCTGGCCCTGCTGGCCCTGGTCTTCCTGCTGTGGTCCGCCGGACACAGGGCCGGGGCGGAAAGGATCGTCCTCTCCTGGCCCCACCGGGTGTTCACCGAGGCGTGGGTGCTCCTCTTCGGCCTGGGGGCCATCCTGTTCGTATTCATTTTTTGTGAGGAATACTACTACACTTTTTACGGCGTGATCGTTCAGGCGGACCGGGACTGGATCTGGTTCCTGGCCGGGCTGGGCGCCGCCGCCGTGGGAGCCATGGGCATGCTGCTGGCCGGGTTCCTGAATACCCTGGCCGTCCGCGTAAAGGCTCGGGCCCTGGCCCGGACCACCCTGCTGTGCAGGGTGGTGAGCTTCCTGTGGCGGCGCCTCTCCGCCTTTGTGCGGGAGCTGCCCTTCACCTGGAAGGCGGTGCTGTCCTTCCTGGCCTATCTGGCGGCCATCTGGTGCGTGGACCACATCTGGCCCCTGCCCTACTGGTACCCCATCCCCGGGGTGCTGATCAATGTGGCTGTCCTCCTGCTGCTGACCTGGTGGGCCGCCTCCTTCTGGAAGGTGCGCAAGGGGACGCAGGTCATCGCCGCCGGCAACCTGAACCACCAGATCGACACCGACCACCTGCCCGGGGACTTGAAGCGGCAGGCGGAGGCCCTGAACAACATCTCCGGCGGCCTCACCCAGGCGGTGAATGAGCAGATGAAGAGCGAGCGCTTCAAGGCGGAGCTCATCACCAACGTGTCCCACGACCTGAAGACCCCCCTCACCTCCATCATCAACTATGTGAACCTGCTGAAGACCACCCAGCAGGCCGACCCCAAGGCCCGGGAGTATATCGAGGTGCTGGACCGCAAGTCCCAGCGGCTGAAGAAGCTCACCGAGGATCTGGTGGAGGCCAGCAAGGCGTCCACCGGGGCTCTGCCGGTCAACCGGGAGAAGATCGGCATGGTGCAGCTGCTGGACCAGGCCCTGGGTGAGTACGAGGAGCGGCTGGAGGGCAAGCGGCTCACTGTGGTGCGCACCCTCCCTGAGGGGGAGTGCTATGTGTACGCCGACGGGCGGCACCTGTGGCGGGTGATGGACAACCTGCTGTCCAACTGCGCCAAGTACGCCCTGGAGGGCACCCGGGTGTATGTGGAGATCCTCCGGGGCAAGGGGAGCGTCAGCCTGTCGGTGAAGAACATCTCCCGGGAACCCCTGAACGTGCCCCCGGAGCGGCTGCTGGAGCGCTTTGTCCGGGGGGACGAATCCCGCACCACCGAGGGCTCCGGCCTGGGGCTGTCCATTGCCAAGAGCCTCACACGGGGACCTGTTCAAGGCGGTGGTCACCTTGCCCCAGGCGTCCTGACCCGCTGTTTCCGCAAAAAATCCCTCCGGGACTGCTCCCGGAGGGATTTCTTTGTTAGGAGTACCCGTTCACCAGGGCGTCCAGCACCCGGGCGGCCACATTCCCGGCGGCGGAGGCGCCGCTGCCCCCCTCCTCCACCACCACGGCGAAGGCGTAGGGGGCGTCCTCGTTGCGCAGGAAGCCCACGAACCAGGCGTTGGGCTGCTTTCCGCCCCCCACCTCGGCGGTGCCCGACTTGGCGCAGATGTCCATGTTGGGGAACCGGCCGGAGCCGTAGGTCTGGACCACATTTTGGGCCATCAGATCGGCCAGGGTCCGGGCGGTGTCCGGCTGGATGAGGGTCCCCGTCTTCCCGCCGAAGGGCAGGGACAGCTGGGGCAGCCCCCCGTCCACCTCCTGAATGAGGTGGGGCACGGCGGCCTTGCCGCCGTTGGCGACGGCCCCCATCCATACCATCATGGCGCAGGGGTTCACCAGGTCGTTGTACTGGCCCACGCCGGACCAGCCCAGCTGGCCCTGGGCCGCCCCGTCCAGGTCATAGCTCCCCCGGGCGGTCTGGATGCCGTCCACCGCGTACCGGTCCAGCAGACCGGCCTTCTCCACATACTCCGTCATGGTGTCCGCCCCCAGCTCCACGGCCAGCTGGGCGAATACCCCGTTGCAGGAGCTGGCAAAGGCCCCGCCGATGTCCATCTCCCCGTGGGCGGAGGGGCAGGTGATGGTCTCGCCCTCCACCACCGTGGAGCCGGTACAGGTGAAGGTGCGCCCAAACAGGTCGGGGATGTTCTCCAGGGCGGCGGTCAGGGTCACCGTCTTGAAGGAGGAACCGGGGATGAAGGTGCTGGACAGGAAGCGGTTCACATACACGCCCTCGTACCGCTCGTCCCCCTCCTGGATGTCCGGCGGGTCGGCCGGGTCGAAAGCGGGGGTGGACACCATGCACAGGAGCTCCCCCGTTTTGTAGTTGTACACACCCACCGCCCCCCGGCGGCCGTTGAGGGCCTGGTAGGCCTCGTAGTTCAGGCGGGCGTCCAGGGTCAGGTACAGGTCGTTGCCCTGGCCGAAGGGGTTGTCCGCCCCGGTGAGGAAATTATAGCCGGAGAGCTGGTCGGCGAAGGCCACCAGGGCGCTGGTGCCGATGGCCCCGTTGGGGTCCCCCACCGCGTGGAGGGTGGCCATGCGCACCGTCCGGTTGGCGTAGTACTGCCGGTTCCCGCTCTCGTCCACCCAGGAGAGCACGTCCCCGTCCCGGTCCAGCACCCGGCCCACAGACAGCTGCCCCTGGCTGTTGTACAGGTGCCGGTTGGCGGCAAAGGAGGCCCAGCTCCCCCCATGGAGGAAAAACCGCACCACGAACAGGGCCACCCCCAGCAGGAGGGCGGCGGTGAGGGCCAGACAGACCACCGTGCGTTTTTCAATCTTTTTCACGGCGGACCTCCTCTCCCATCCGGCCGGGGGCGCCGGTCTCCCGGCCCCCCTGGGTGATCAGGTTGCCCAGCCACTTGTCCCCGTGGGACTTCTGCAGCTGGATGGCAAAGCTGGCGTTGCTGCGGGTGTCCGCCGCCTTCAGGAAGGCCAGCAGGCCCCAGGCGGACAGCATGGACGAGCCGCCGTTGGACACAAAGGGGAAGGTGACCCCGGTGAGGGGCAGGATGTCCACCGACCCCAGCACGTTCAGGGTGGTCTGGAACACCAGCAGGCTGGTG
>CASEKM010000140.1 GCA_949288405.1 uncultured bacterium
GCCGGAGGGGCGCTCCGCCCGGCAGAGGTCCCCGTTCCGGGTGCAGTCCCACCGGTGGAACTCGTGGGCGGCGATGGTCTCCCCCTGTCTCAGGTAGGGAGTATCCCCCCGGGCGGTGAGGGTGACGTAGCCGAACCGCTGCAGCCGTGAGGTCTTCACCCCCGCCCCGCCCAGCGCCCCGGCCATGGGCCAGGCGCTCCCCTCCGGGTCCTCCAGGGTCTTTTGCAGGTAGAGGAAGCCCCCGCACTCCGCCAGCGCGGGCATGCCGCCTTCCACGGCCCGGCGCACCGCCTCCCGCATGGGGGCGTTCCCGCTGAGGGCCCGGGCGTGGAGCTCCGGGTAACCGCCCCCCAGGTACAGGCCGCAGCTCCCCGGGGGGAGCCCCCGGTCCTCCGTGGGAGAAAAGAACGCCAGCCGGGCCCCCGCCCGGCGCAGCTCGTCCAGGTTGTCCTCGTAATAGAAGCAGAAGGCCCCGTCCCGGGCCACGGCCACCACCGGGCCCTCCGGGTCCTCCTCCGCCGGGAGGAGGGGCGCCCCCTCCAGAGGCGGGGCGCTCCGGGCCAGGGCAAAGATCCCCTCCAGATCGGCGGTCTCCTCCAGCTGGTCCGCCAGCCGGTCCAGCTTTCCCTGGAGGTCCCGGATCTCTCCGGGGGTGAACAGGCCCAGGTGGCGGCTGGGCAGCTCCGCCTGGGGCACAACGGGCAGGAAGCCCAGCACAGGCAGGCCGGTCTCCCCCTGGATGGCCGGGGCCAGCAGGCCGGCCATCCGCTGGGTACAGCCGTTGAGCAGCACCCCGCCGATCTGGCTTTGGGCGCGGAAGGTCTGAAGGCCCTTTACCAGGGCGGCCAGGGTGAGCGCCGTCCCCTGAGGGCGGACCACCAGCAGGACGGGGGTGTCCGTGGTCCGGGCCAGGCGCCAGCTGCTGGCCTCATCGGTATTTCCGATCCCGTCATACAGGCCCATGACCCCCTCCAGCACCGCCAGCCCCCGGCCGGAGGCGGCGCCGGCCAGGCGGCGGCGCACCTCCGCCTCCCCGGAGAAGAACAGGTCCAGGTTCCGGCTGGGCAGGCCCAGCACCGCCCGGTGGAACATGGGGTCGATGTAGTCCGGGCCGCACTTGAAGGCGCAGGGAGCCAGACCCCGCCGCTGGGCCGCCCGGAGCAGGCCGCAGGTCACGGTGGTCTTGCCGCTCCCGCTGAAGGGAGCGGCCACCAGCAGCCGGGGCAGATCACGCCGCTCCGTCACAGGCACCCCTCCCTCTCCTCACAAAATACCATAAAATTTATTATACCGGAGTTGTGGGGAAAAAGCAAATAGAGATTGGGACTCCGGTGAATCCCAATCTCTATTTCAGGTGTTTCCCGCGGCGGCTCCGGCCCTTCTGCACGACAGCTGTGTGTCATAACAGAAGAAGTCATGTATGTCGCAGTTCAAGCAACAGATTCTATAACTCAAAATCGAACGCCAAAAACAAGTTATAGATTTTCTGCAAAACTGCAAAATTACTGTCGAAATCCGTTCAAAAAGTTTATTCAGTCCTGCTCCCAGTTGTGGTACACATTCTGGACATCGTCGTTGTCCTCCAGGAACTCCAGGAGCTTCTCCATGTTCTTGATGTCCTCTTCGCTGGTGAGCTTCACGTAGTTCTGGGGGACCATCTGCACGGAGGCCTCCAGGAAGGTGTAGCCCTTGCCCTCCAGGGCGGCCACCACGTCGTTGAAGGCGTCGGGGTCGGTGTAGATCTCGAACACCTCGTCGTCGGCCTGCATGTCGTCGGCGCCGCACTCCAGGGCGTCCATCATCACCGTGTCTTCGTCCAGGTCCTCGGAGTCCAGCACGATGACGCCCTTCTTGTCAAAGGACCAGGACACGCACCCGGTGGCGCCCAGGCCCTTGCCGTACTTGTCCAGCAGGTGGCGCACCTCGGGGGCGGTGCGGTTGCGGTTGTCGGTGAGGGCGTCCACGATGATGGCCACGCCGTTGGGGCCGTAGCCCTCGTACACCACGCTCTCGAAGTTGTCGGTGTTGCCGGCGCCCAGCGCCTTGTCGATGGTGCGCTTGATGTTGTCGTTGGGCATGTTGGCCGCCTTGGCCTTGGCGATGACCGCCGCCAGGCGGGAGTTGTTGGCGGGGTCGCCGCTGCCGCCCGTCTTGACCGCCACGATCATCTCGCGGGCGATCTTGGTAAAGATCTGAGACCGCTTGGCGTCTGCCGCGCCCTTGGTCTTCTGTATGTTGTGCCACTTGGAATGTCCGGACATGAATATCTTCCCTTCTGTGAGTTTCAGTTCAAAAGCGCCAATATTATATCACTCATGCCAGGGTTTGACAACCCCGGCCGGAAAAATTGGCTCAGACGCACCCATAGGCCTCCCGGTGCACCTGGGAGAGCTGGATGGGGATCCCCGGGAACTTCAGCGCCAGGTACTGCACCAGCTTGGGGCAGACCACGTTCTCGGTGGCGTAGTGGCCCGCGTCCATGAGGGTAAGGCCCAGGGCCTTGGCCTCCAAAAACTGGTCGTACTTCACGTCGGCGGTGACAAAGGTGTCGCACCCGGCGGCCAGGGCGTCCGAGAGCATGGAGCCGCAGGAGCCGCCCCCCACCGCCACCCGGCGCACCGGCTTCCCGCCGTCCGCGAAGCGCACCCCGGCGGCGCTCAGCTTCTCCTTTACAAAGGCGGCGTACTCCCCGGCGGACAGGCCGGCGGCGTGGCACAGGCCCACCCGGCCCACGCCGTAGGGCTGTCCGTTCCGGTCCACGCCGTCCTGGCAGAGCTGCTCCAGCTCCGTGAGCTCCAGCGCCTGGGCCAGGCACACGTTCACGCCCCCCTGGGCGGCGTCCAGGTTGGTGTGGGCGCAGATGGCCGCCACCCCCCGCTCCGCCAGGGCCAGCAGGGTCCGCCCGGTGGGGGTCTCGTCGGTGAGGCGCTTCACCGGGTGGAAGATCACCGGGTGGTGGGAGACGATCAGGTCCGCCCCCCAGGCCGCCGCCTCCTCCGCCACCGCCTCCGTGATGTCCAGAGACACCAGGATCTTGCGCACCTCCCGGTCTCCCCGCCCCACCAGGAATCCAGCGTTGTCAAAATCCATCTGGGTCTCAAAGGGAGCCCACCGGTCCAGCTCCTGAAAGATCTCTCTCACGGTTGCCATCTGTCCCACTCCTCCTTCATGTCCAGCAGGCCCTTGCGCACCTGCTCCAGTTCCCGCTTTCGGGCCTCTCCCCTGCCCTCCCGGGCACGGGCCAGGCCGTCTATGGCCCGGTCCAGCTTCTGGACCAGCCCCGCCAGGTACTCCCCCCGCAGGGGGTCCCGGCTCTGCCGCCCCGCCCACAGCTCCGCCGGGGCGAGGGGGCCCATCTCCCCGGCCCGGACGTCCATGACCACATAGATCACATCCTCCTCCCGGGCCAGGCGCTCCCCCTGGATCGCATAGCCGTTCTCTCCCAGCCACTTCCGCAGGTCGGGCAGGGAGCTCATGGGCTGGAGCACCAGGGGGACCCGCCTCTCCCGCACCCAGGGGGCCGCCTGTAAAATCTGGGCGATGGTCTCGCCCCCCATGCCGGCGATGACCACCGCGTCGGTCTCCTCCGGGCGGATGCCCCGCAGGCCGTCGCACAGGCGGAAGGCCATCTTCTCCTGACAGCCGTACTGCCGGGCGGTCTCCTTGGCCCGGAGCAGGGGGCCGTGGCGCAGGTCGGCGGCGATGGTAAAGGGGATCTTCCCCTCCAGCAGCAGGGCGGCGGGCAGATAGGCGTGGTCGGTGCCGATGTCCGCCAGCCGGGCCCCGGCGGGCACCAGGTCCGCCGCCGTGCGCAGGCGCGGAGTCAGTTCAATGGTATGTCTCATAGCGTCCTCGTCTCTGAAAAACTCTCAATTTCGTCTGGATAAGGAAAACCGGGGCGGATCACTCCGCCCCGGCCTCACTGGTACCGCTGTGCCGACTTACTCGCCCTGGGCGATCATGGCGTTGACCTGAGCCAGCAGGTCGTCCACTTCCACCCCGTGGACCATGCAGGCCTGCTCCACGGTCTCGCCCCGGGAGGCGGGGCAGCCCAGGCAGTGCATCCCGATGTTCATGAACAGGGGGGCGGTCTGAGGGGCAATGGTCAGAATATCACCGATGATGGTGTCCTTTGTAATGGTCATGGGAATCTCCTCCATTCATCTTGGGTTACGAGAGTAGTATAGCCGAAGTTTCGGGGTTTTTCAATGGAAATTTTCAAAAATCTCGGGAAACCCGCCGGGACGGCAGGGAGACCGGCCCGTTTCCGAAACGGCACAAAAAAGGACGCCCGGCTGGGCGCCCTTTTTTTCATAGACTGGCAATCAGCCCTGCTGCTCGCGCATCTTGGCGAAGCACTCGCTGCAGTAGACGGGACGGTCGGACTTGGGCTCGAAAGGCACCCGAGCCTCGCCGCCGCAGGCAGCGCAGGTGGCGGTGAAGTACTCGCGGGGGCCGCGGGCGGCGTTCTTCCGAGCGTCGCGGCAGGCCTTGCAGCGCTGGGGCTCGTTCTGGAAGCCGCGCTCGGCATAGAACTCCTGCTCACCGGCGGTGAAGGTAAACTCCTTGCCGCACTCCTTACATACCAGGATCTTGTCTTCGTACATTTGGTTTCCCTCTCTTTGACTCGTTACCCATAGACTTGCTTGGGTGGTGTAATATTGCGATCAGCTCTCGCTGGATGCGCTGGAAGAAAAGTTCCGGGCCACCTTCCGGCGGATGCGCTGGACCGCGTTGTCCACCGCCTTGGGGGACCGGTTCAGCCGCCGGGCGATCTCTCTGCAGGAGAGGCCGCTTAAATAGGGGGACAGGATGCTTGCTTCGAACTCAGACAACTGGCCCTTCAGAGCGTCCAGACGCTCTCTCAGTTCCTCCCTGCCTCCCTGCCAATGATGACATCTTCCGGGCTCTCTTCGCTGGAAAACAGGTACGCATTGGTTCCGTCAAAAAGAGGGGGTTCGAATGAAACGCTGTGGTTCAAAGGGGAATGTTTGCTGCCCTGGGCGGCGCGCACTGCGCTGTACAGCCTACTGCGGATACAGATCTCCGCATAGGTGCGGAAGGATGCGTCCCTCCCGCGCTCAAAGCTTCGCACGGCGGTGAGCAGGCCCAGCATGCCCTCCTGAAACAGGTCCTCGCTGTCTCCCCCCGCCAGAAACAGGGGACGGGCACAGGCGCGCACCAGGCGGCCGTAGCGGCGGACCAGCTCCTCCTCTGCGGCGGCGCTGCCCGCCCCGGCCAGAAGGCACATTTCCTCGTCCGGTAAGGACTGGAAATCCGGGATCGACTCATTTTTGTTCCGGTTGCTATCCATCATAAACAAAATGACTGGTTTTGTCAAGGGGTATCCGGAAATAATTTGTTCATATTTCCATATCCCTGCATGATCTTTCCAGTTTTACTCCTGTATCAAGCTGGGAATCAGCTCCGCCAGGCGCTGGGCGGTCTGCCGGGCGGTGTCCTCGGTCTTGGCCTCCACCATCACCCGCATCAGGGCCTCGGTGCCCGAGGGCCGCACCAGGATGCGGCCGCTGCCGGAGAGCTGCTCCTCCTCCGCCTTCACCGCGTCCCACAGCTTCTGGGAGGCCATGCACGCCTTTTTCACGTCGTTGTCGGCCACGGGCACATTGATGAGCACCTGGGGATAGCGGGCGCAGGCGCCGAAGACCTGGGAGGCCTTCCTGCCGCTCTCCTTCAGCAGGGCCAGGACCTGCAGCGCCGTCAGCTGGCCGTCCCCGGTGGTGGCGTAGTCCCGGAAGATCATGTGGCCCGACTGCTCTCCCCCCAGGGCGTAGCCCTTTTCCACCATTTTCTCCAGCACGTTCCGGTCGCCCACGTCGGTGATCTCCAGCTTCAGCCCGTGCTCCCGGGCGAACACATGCAGGCCCAGATTGGACATGACGGTGGCCACCACGGTGTCCCCGGGCAGCACGCCCCGCTCCTTCCGGTCCAGGCCACAGGCGGCCATGATCTGGTCCCCATCGATCAGGTTCCCCAGCTCATCCACCGCCAGGCACCGGTCCGCGTCCCCGTCGAAGGCGATGCCGATGTCGTAGCGGCCCGCCTTCACCATGGCGGCCAGGCTGTCGATGTGGGTGGAGCCGCACTGGTCGTTGATGTTCACCCCGTCCGGGTCGGCGTTGATCACGTCGGTCTGGAGCTTGGGGAAGCGGTCGAACAGCCGGGCGGCGGTGGTGTAGGAGGCCCCGCAGGCCGGCCAGGTCGCTGGTAATGGTGGACTCCAGGTGGTCGATGTAGTCCAGGGCGGCCTTCTCCGCCGCATAGCTCACCTTGCCGATGTCCCCGCCGGTCTTGCGGGGAACGTTGTTGTGGCCGAACAGCACCACGTCCTCGATCTTCTCCTCCAGCTCATCGGAGAGCTTATAGCCCTGGCCGTTGAAGATCTTGATGCCGTTGTGCTCAAAGGGGTTGTGGCTGGCGGAGATGACGATGCCCGCGTCCGCCCCCTCGTCCACCGTCACCCAGGCCACGCCGGGGGTGGGCAGGGTGCCCAGGTCCAGCACGTCGGCCCCGGCGGTACACAGCCCCGCGATGAGGGAGCCCTTCAGCAGGTCGCCGGAGATGCGGGTATCCTTGCCGATGGTCACCAGGGGCTTTCCCTCCCCCGGCTTCTTCTCGGCGGCCAGCACCTGGGCGGCCGCCAGGCCCACCTTATAGGCCAGATCGGCGTCCAGACCGGCGTTGACCACGCCGCGGATGCCGTCGGTTCCGAATAATTTACCCATGGAAATGCACCTCATTACTTGTTTGAATTTTCTTTGATTTCAAAATAACCGTTTTTCGGTGATTTATTTCGTGTATGAACGGATGCCGCAGGGGATTCCGCCGTCTGCGGACGGCGGGTTACTTTGCCCCCGGCGGCAAAGTAACCAAAACGCCGCCGGGGTTCGCTCAGGATGAGCGCTTCGCGCTCATATTCGCTCACCCCGGACCCCGTTTACGGGGATTATCCCTTGAGGTTGGCGTAAGATTTCCGGCGCGCAAAATCTGAGTGACTTTCACCAATTCAATCCGGGCCCACTGGGGCCCTGCGTATGCAAAAATTTCAGGTTTTTCCATTCAACCACCGCGCCTGAGTTTGCCGAGCCAACGGCCCCGGTGCGTTGACAGCCGCTCCGTATCCGTAGATGTCGCCGGTTTCAAATCGTTTCCCGATTACCGCTTTCTTCCGAAATCGTCAAAGTTTCGTTTCAGGGCCCGCTCCACCGGGAAGATGCTGCCGATCAGGACAAGCGTCTGAACGGTCACCACCACAATGCTGGCCACGCTGACGGTCTCAATGCCGCGCCCGAAGGTCAGCACGGCCGCCAGCAGGGCGGGGAGAAAAGACAGCTTTCCCAGGCGCACCCACAACCGTCCGCAGGTCTCGTGGGCAAAGTTCCAGGTCTCCTGATTTTTCATGGACCGGGCGGTGCGGTAGCCGTAGAGGGCGTTGATCGTTTTTGGGGGATGCTTGAGAAACCGCGCCCCGATTCCCACCATGATGGCCGGGATCAGCAGGTCCATGGCGGTGAGAAACAGCCAAAAAGCCATACTGCTTTCCCTCCCTGCTTTAGAAGCTCAGCTGGTCCAGGCCTCCGGGGGGCTCCCCTCCGGGCACGGGCAGGCCCAAATGCTGATAGGCCTTGGCCGTGACGCACCGCCCCCGGGGGGTGCGGGTGAGGAAACCAAGCTGCATGAGATAGGGCTCGTACACGTCCTCCAGGGTGACCGCCTCCTCGTTGATGGTGGCGGCCAGGGTGTCCAGGCCCACCGGCCCGCCCCGGTAGTTCTCGATGATG
>CASEKM010000141.1 GCA_949288405.1 uncultured bacterium
TACAAGGTGCACGCCGCTCTCTTGCGGCGGGAGTTTATTTTACCATCTCGTTTCGCCCTTGTCAAGCACTTTTTTCAAGTTTTTCAAAACTTTTTTGAAGTGCTCGCCGGGCCGAACCTTCAGGTCCAACTCCCCGGCCACCCTCGCGGACGACCTGTTTATATTACCACCGCCTCATCGCTTTGTCAAGTGCTTTTTTCAAATCTTTTTCGATTTGTTTCCGCGCTCAACGCCGCTCAGCGGGGCCGTCCTGCCGGACAGCTTCGATAGAATACCACCCTGTCCTCCATTTGTCAAGCATTATTTTCTCTTTTTTTCGTATTTTTTCCTCTCCCCCCGCCACACCGCCCTTTTGTCCGTGTTGCGTGGACATTTTTCCGCGAAATTCTCTCTTGCGCAACCACCGCAATTATGATACCCTGATTTCATCACCGTATTTTTCCCGATGTGTCCCCCCACGCCCGCCCCCCCGGAGTCCGGCGCTTGGGCGGGCCCCTGATCGGGCATATTTATCTTAATAATAGGAGAGAGGTCCTTTCCATGCCAATCAAAATCCCCGACTCCCTCCCGGCCACCACCACGCTGGAGAGCGAGAACATCTTTGTGATGACAGAGTACCGGGCCATCCATCAGGACATCCGTCCCCTGAACCTGCTGATCCTGAACCTGATGCCCACCAAGATCGTCACCGAGACCCAGCTGCTGCGGAAGCTGTCCAACTCCCCCCTGCAGGTGCAGGTGGAGCTGCTCCACACCCTGAGCCATGTGTCCCAGAACACCGACGCGGAGCACCTGTCCTCCTTCTACACCTCCTTTGAGGAGATCAAGGACCGGAACTACGACGGCATGATCATCACCGGCGCGCCGGTGGAAAACCTGGACTTCGCCGATGTGGACTATTGGGACGAGCTGTGTCAGATCATGGACTGGACCACCACCCACGTCCACTCCACCCTGCACATCTGCTGGGGCGCTCAGGCCGGCCTGTACTACCACTACGGCATCCCCAAGTACGACCTGGGCAAAAAGCTGTTCGGCGTGTTCCCCCACAAGGTGGTCCGCACCCAGTCCCCCCTGTTCCGGGGCTTTGACGACATCTTCTACGTCCCCCACTCCCGCTATACGGAGAACCGTCTGGAGGACATCGAGAAGGTGCCCGAGCTGCAGCTCCTGTCCGTCTCGGAAAAGGCGGGCGTCTTCGCCGTAAAGAGCCGGGATAACCGCCGCTTCTTCATCACCGGCCACCCGGAGTACGACCCGGAGACCCTCTCCCTGGAGTACTTCCGGGATGTGAACAAGGGCATTGACATCAACATCCCCGACAACTACTTCCCCAACGACGACCCCAGCCAGCCCCCGGTGGTGCGCTGGCGCTCCGCCGGCCAGCTGTTCTACACCAACTGGCTGAACTACTACGTGTACCAGACCACCCCCTACGACCTGAGAAGCATCTCCGACGCCCCCCGGCCCTGATCACAGCTGACCGGCCGGCGGTCTGCACAGGCCCCTCAGGGACTTTTCCCAGCGGAACTAATACGATAGAAGACGCCCCGCCGCGATCGAAATAGCGGCGGGGCGTTTCTCTTGTCCATGACAAAAAACGAAAGGCACGACTTTCGTCGTGCCTTCGTTCTGGCGGAGAGAGAGGGATTCGAACCCTCGAACGGGTATTAGCCGTTACACGATTTCCAATCGTGCGCCTTCGACCAGCTCAGCCATCTCTCCAAACGGCTGCTGTCCCTGGTCACTCGTGACAGCGAAGATTATTATACCAGATATTTTTTCGCCGTCAACCCTTTTTTCAAAATTTTTCGGATTTTTCTTCCCCCGGCCCCTCCGGCGGCGGGAGGTCCTCCCCCTCGTTGGCCTGCTGGGCGGTGAGGGCCTGCCGGGGCTGCTCAGGCACAAAGGACACCTGGAGCACCGCCTGGGGCCAGTTCACGCGGATCTGCGCGTGCAGCCCCTTCTCCCGGGCCGCCCCCTCCAGCGTGTCCGCCAGCTCCTCCAGGACCTGGCGGGTCAGGTACCCGCCCCGCCAATGGAATACCAGGGGCCGCTTCTTTCGGATGGCCTGGAGCGCCCGCCTGCCCACCTCCTCCGTCTTGGTGAAGGACAGCTTCTCCTCCCGGTAAAAGAACCGGTCCCCCTGGGTGCAGGGGGGCGCCGGGGTGATCAGGGGCTCGTGGTCCCGGAAGATCTTCCGGTCGTCCAGATTGAAGTAGTCGTAGCGGACCACCCCGTCTCCCCCCAGGGAGTTGTCAAAGGTGGCGTCCAGGTGGTAATACTGCCCGCCCAGCCGCACAATGTTCCAGGCGTGGCGGTAGCGGATGCCCTTGTCCGGGGCGTTTTCCGAGATAGCCACGATGCACCACACCCCCAGGGCGCCGCACAGCAGCTTCACCGACTTGGCGATCCCCTCGCACACCCCCACCCCCTGGCCCAGCGGGCCCAGGATCTCGTGGGAGTAGGGCTTTTTCAGCTTGTCGTACCGCACATTCTGGCAGATGAAATCGTGAACGTACCGCTCCTTCTCCCACTCGCTCTTATCCTGAACGGGCCGGGCCAGCTTGGCGGCCCGGGCGGTCAGGGCCCTCCGGTGGTCCAGGATCTTCCCCTTGTCAAAGAGGTACTGGGGCAGAAATTCCACGCTGGCGGCCCCGGGACGGGTCCGGCAGGAGAAGCCGGTGACATAGAAGATCTCCGGGTAGTCCAGGCGCAGCTGGAACAGGATCTGTCCCAGCTCCTCCACCTCCAGCCCCGGGACGGCAAAGGCGGGGCGCACCGCCTCCAGCCCGGTGAGCATGGCGTGGTAGGCACTCTGCCGGAGCTTGTCCATACGGGAGTAGTAATAGGGCTCCACAGCTCCGCCCCCTTACAGAAACAGGGCCAACAGGGAGGTGAAGATGCCGCACACACAGATGGCGATGGAGCTCATGGCCCCCTGGATCTCCCCGATCTCCATAGCCTTGGCAGTGCCCAGGGCGTGGCTGCACGCCCCGATGGCCAACCCCTCCGCCACCGGGTCCGTCATACGGAACCACTTGGCAAACAGGGGGGCGAACACCGCCCCCACCAGGCCGGCCAGGATCACCGCCGCGGCGGCCACCCCCTGGATGCCCCCCTGGCTCTCGGCGATGCCCACGGCGATGGCGGTGGTGACGCTCTTGGGCAGCAGGGAGGCGGTGAGCACCTCCTCCAGCTGGAACAGCCTGCACAGGGCCAACACGCTGCCCACGCTGGCCAGCGTGCCCGCCAGACAGCCCGCCAGGACGGGGAGGAAATACTGCCGCAGCACCCGGCGCTGGTGGTAGATGTTCAGGGCCAGCACCGCCGTCACCGGGCCCAGCATCATGTGGATCAGCCCCGCTCCCTGGTTATAGTGTTCCAGGGGGATGTTAAAGACGGCCAGCAGGGCGATGACCAGCACCCCGGCGATGACCAGGGGGTTGCACAGCACAAGCCCGGTCTTCCTCTGAAGGGTCACCCCCGCCCACCAGGCGGCGGCGGACAGCGCCAGGCCGAAGAAGGGGGAGGTGAGAATGGCGTCAAGCACGGTCCTTCCCCTCCTTTCCCTTCCCCCGCAGCATCAGCAGCCGCACCGTCCAGCCAGTGACCAGATAGACCACCGGGGTGGTGAGCACCACAATGAGCAGAATGGGGACCAGGCTGCTCTTCAGCAGCTCCACATGCTCCAACAGCCCCACAAAGGAGGGCAGAAAGAAAAAAGCCATGTTGGCCACCAGAAAGTGGGACACGGTCTCAATGTGCCGGTCCTTGAGCACGCCGGTGAGCAGCAGGACCATCAGCAGCACCATACTGATGACGCTGGCCGGAAAGGCCACCGGGAGCAGCGCCGCCACGCCCTCTCCCACCAGACAGATGCCGAAAATAAGGGCAAGCTCGCCCATGATGTTCATTGGATGTACTCTCTCCTTGTTTCGTTTGGCCCCCCGTGGGGGGCAAGTTTGTGGGACGGAATATTCTGCGGCGGCCCGCCGGGTCGTCGGGCCCTACGGATGACGCACCATGTAGGGCGCGACCACCGGGCGCGCCGCGCGCTTTTGCGGAGCGTTGGACGCAAAAGGCCCCTTGTTAAAGAGGGCTGTCGCCGCCGTCAAGCGGTGACTGGGGGATTCCGAATCACGAAAACGTTCCGATTCACGGAATCCCCCCGCCACTTCGTGGCCCTCCCCCCTTTGACAAGGGGGGCTTTGAAAGTCTCCCTCCCAGAGGGAGGCCGATTCCCCCTGTCAGGGGGAAATGGCCGAAGGCCAAAAGGGGTAGGGAGCCCCCGGAGGGGGCGGCCACATGAGGCCGCCCCTACAAAAAGAAAATCAATCCCAAATCGCGGTGGCGAAGTAATCCTCCGGCGTCTCGGCTCTCCGGATCAGGCGGGTGGAGCCGTCCTCGCACAGAAGCACCTCGGCGGAGCGGAGGCGGCCGTTGTACTGATAGCCCATGGCGTGGCCGTGGGCGCCGGCGTCATGGATGACCAGCAGGTCGCCGATGTTGATCTCGGGCAGCATCCGGTCGATGGCGAACTTGTCGCTGTTCTCGCACAGGGCGCCGGTGACGTCGTACTTGTGGTCGCAGGGGGCGTCCTCCTTGCCCATGACAGTGATGTGGTGGTAGGCCCCGTAGATGGCCGGGCGCATCAGGTTGGAGGCGCAGGCGTCCACCCCGATGTACTCCTTATAGATGTGCTTCTGGTGGAGCACCTTGGTGACCAGGTGGCCGTAGGGGGCCAGCATGAAGCGGCCCAGCTCGGTGCAGATGGCCACGTCGTCCATGCCGGCGGGGACCAGCACCTCCTCATAGGCGCGCCGCACCCCCTCGCCGATGACGGCGATGTCGTTGGCGGGCTGCTCCGGGCG
>CASEKM010000142.1 GCA_949288405.1 uncultured bacterium
CTGAAGGAGGGTCTGGACCGGGCCATGAACCGGTTCAACGGCTGAACCCGGCCGAGACAAGGACGCCGGGCCGGAGCGAAATGCTCCGGCCCGGCGTTTTCTTCTATCCGCCTAACGGATCTGCCAGCCGTCCAGCCGCTTCTCCCGAAAGGCGGCGCAGCGCTCTGTCAGCTCCGCCAGGGCGCTCCGCCGCGGGGCGGGCAGGTCCTCAAACAGCGTAACGGCGGCGTCCAGCCTGTCTCCCCTGGTGCGGACGGTCCACAGGCCGACCACCCGGCCCCCCAGCACCACCGCCCCGGGGTTGCCCACCGTCCGCCACACCTGCCGCTGGTACGCGGGCTCCGCCAGTATAGTATCCCGGTCCCGCAGGTCCAGATAGGGGTCGTGGGGGCCCAGAAGGAGGAGCCGCTCCCCCGCCTCCCCGCGGGCCAGGGCCTCCAGATCTTCCAGGAGCGCCCAGCGGCGCCTGCCCTCCACCTCCACCGGGGCCAGCTCCTCCTGGACGGCCCCCCACAGGCGCTTGGCCTGTCTGGGGGAGCACCCCAGCCAGCTCTGGAAGTGGGAGGGCAGGGCGGGGCCATAGCACCGGAGGAACCGGTGGACCAGCTCCCGCTCCCCGTCTGGGTGCTCCGGGAGGGGGCGGCCCAGCCAGCGGACAGGTGCGGTAAAGGTGGGGTACATCCCCTCCCGCTCTCCGAAGACCACCCTGCCCCGAAAGGCGCAGGGGCGCAGGAGAAAGGACACCGCCGCCTCCCCCACGGTCTGCCGGTCGGGGCGGCCGTACATGGAGGGGGCGCGCCAGGCTGTCCGGGCCTCCGGGGGCAGCTCCGGCTCCGCCAGGGCGGCCAGCCGCCGGTCCAGAGCCTCCTTGCTCACCACGGTCTCCCCCTCCAGACAGGCGCAGGCCCCCTCCACCAGGGGGAGCAGCTGGTCAAAGGTCATCCCCAGGGCGTCCAGGGCCCCGGTGATCCCCCGGGTATACACCCAGGGCTCCTCCCCCGGCCGGGCGGACAGGGGGGCGAGGAACACCCCCGCCTCCTCCGTGGGAAACACCAGGGGGACGCCCCGGATGCTCCAGGCCTGGAGCAGGGTCTTTCGCCCGTACAGGGCCTCCTCCAGCTGGGACAGCGTCACCCCCTCCGCCCGGTTCCACAGGGCGGTCTCCCAGGCCCCGGGGGGTGAGTTCTGGGCCCCGCAGGGGACGGCCCCCTCCAGCGCTCCGGCGGGAAGCGGTGCGTCCAGGTGGTGGTTCCTCAGGCGGTACCCCCGCACCTGCTCCAGCGTGACGGTCATGGCTTCCGCTCCTGGGGGGCCGGGGGCACGTAGCCGATCTGGATGCGGGGGGACAGCTGGGCCAGCCGCTCCAGGGCCCAGTCCCCCTCCCCCCGGCTGTTGACGGCGGCCTTCCGGCTCTCCCTGCCGGGGAGGACCGCCATCAGATAGTGCTGCCCCATGGGCACCCGGCGGCACCCCATGCCCACGGGGATGTCCTCGATGCGCAGATAGGCCCGCTCCACCTGGTCCAGGGGGAGCACCCCCGTCCAGGTGAGGCGGGGGTAGTACAGGGCCAGGGCCCCCAGGCGCACCCGGCCCAGCTCCCTGGCCCGGGCAAAGTCCGCCCGGTAGTCCTCCTGCGGCAGGGGGAGGGGCCCCGCCTCCGGTCTGAATTTCATGGCAGCCTCCTCTCTCAGGGCTGGATGGCAAAGGGACTTCCGTTGTAGTCGCTGGACAGCAGGGCCTCATAGTCCCGGATGCCCACCACGATGTCCGGCTGATAGGTCTGGATATAGTCGGCCAGGGTCATATCCTTATAGTGGCGCAGGTCGATGGAGCGCATCTCGTCAAAGCTGTAGTACATCAGGCACTCCACCGGGTTGGTGAAGCTGTCCCCGTAGATGAGGATGGAGGGCAGCTCCGGCCGGCCGGTCTGGATCACCGTCTCCCCCACGTCGCCCCCCATGTAGAGGGCGTAGAGCACGTCCTCGGTCTCGGTGGCCGGGAGGGCGTACACCGTGGAGGCCGTCTCCCCGCCGTTGTCAGAGCGGGTGAAGGGGACGGGCTCCCTGGGCAGGCCGATGGTCAGGTGCTCTCCGCAGTCCTCCAGGCCGAAGAGCTTCCGCCCCCGGGAGCCCAGGTAGGGGTTGGGCAGGGTCTGGACCTCCAGGTCCTCCCCCTCCTCCAGCACCGCCAGATCCAGGTCCAGGGCGCTGTTGAGCTCCTCCAGGATGGCCTGATAGGTGAGATAGGCCCCGCCGAACTGGTAGTGGTAGTCCGCCAGGGAGTAGAGCTCCCTGGGGCTGCCCGCCGCCTCCAGCACCGGACCCATGTCCAGCAGGGGCACCCCCCGCTCCGCCATGGCCTGGGTAAAGGCGGGGAGCTCCAGGGCGGTGTACGCCTCCCGGCTGTTGAGGAAGTCCGGGTAGGCGCCGGCAAAGTAGGTGTACTGCCCCGGCACCGCCACATAGCAGAAATGGCCGCCGTAGCCCTCCACCACGTCCCGCAGCTGGGCCAGGGTGCCGGCCATCTCCTCCGCCCGGGCGGTGATATAGGCCGGGTCGGGGGTCTCGTAGGCGTTGAAGCCCAGGAGCATCCCCTCCGAGGGGACCACCTCGTTGACCACAGGGCGGTGGAACAGGTGCAGGTCCGCCCAGGCGGACAGCTTCAGCAGGGTGTTCCGCCCGGCGGCGTGGTCCTGGAGCACCGGCTCCACGCTGGCGGGGAAGGTGCCGTCCAGCACCGTCTCCACAGTCAGCTCCGCCGGACGGGCCAGGTTCCGGTTCTCATAGTAGGACCACCCGCTCTTGGGGCGGACCAGGGTGACCACCAGGGCCAGGGCCAAAAAGCCCAGAAAGCCCAGGATGATGAACCAGTCGGCAAATTTATGGGATCTCATCTCTGACCCTCCTTTAGAACTGGAAGTAAATGAAGGGGTTGAAGGAGCCGGTGACCAGCTCCAGGTAGGACAGGGCCAGCAGCCCCAGGGCCGCCGCCCGGGGCGCCCACAGGGCAACAGCTTGGCCGGCGGCCCCCCTGGTCTCCAGCCAGCGCTTGGCCCACACCTTCACCGGCAGGAAGGCGATGAGGGCGAGCACCCACTCCGGCCAGAACTCCAGCAGGTAGTAGAGGGCCTGTCCGTCCTGGGCCAGGCCGGTGGTATGGCCGAACATGGCCCCCAGATAGGCCCAGGCCTGCCCCAGGTCCGCCGAGCGGAACAACACCCAGCTGAAGATGGCCGCCAGCATGGCGTAGGCCCAGCGGATCAGGCTGGGCAGCCGCTCCAGGGCCCTCCCCCACAGGAACTTCTCCCCCAGCAGCAGCAGGCAGAACCACAGCCCCCACAGCACGAAGGTCCAGGCCGCTCCGTGCCACAGGCCGGTGAGCAGCCATACGATCAGGATGTTGCGCATGTGCTTCCCCTTGGAGCAGCGGTTGCCCCCCAGGGGGATATACACATAGTCCCGGAACCAGGTGGACAGGGAGATGTGCCACCGCCGCCAGAACTCGGTGACGGAGCGGGAGATATAGGGGTAGTCGAAGTTCTCCAGGAACCGGAAGCCGAACATGTGGCCCAGGCCGATGGCCATGTCTGAGTAGGCGGAGAAGTCGAAGTAGATCTGGAAGGTGTAGGCCAGGGCCCCCACCCAGGCCAGGCCCGGGTCCAGATCAGCCGCCGTCTGATGGAAGACCCCGTCGGCGATCTGCCCCATGGAGTTGGCCAGCACCATCTTCTTGGCCAGGCCGAAGCAGAAGCGGGTGACCCCGGCGGCAAACTCCTCCCGGGACTCCTCCCGATGGGCGATCTCCCGCATGACGGTGGTGTACCGCACAATGGGGCCGGCCACCAGCTGGGGAAACAGGGCCACGTACAGGGCCACGTTCAGGGGATTTTTCTGGATGGGTGCGTCCCCCCGGTACACGTCGATCACATAGCTGAGGCCCTGGAAGGTGAAGAAGGAGATGCCGATGGGCAGGGTCACCTGGGGAATGGGGATGGCAAAGCCCAGGTCGTGGATGGTCTGTGCCAGGAAACCGGCGTACTTGAACCACCCCAGCAGGCCCAGCCCCGCCACCGAGGCAAAGAGCACCCCGAACCGGGCCGTGCGCCGGCTCTCCTGCCCCGCCAGCAGGCCGCCCAGGTAGTTGACGGCAATGGACAGGACCATCAGGAGCACCAGCTTGCCGGCCCCCCACCAGTAGAAAAACAGGCTGGCCCCCAGCAGCACCAGGTTCCGCAGCCCCCGGAACCGGGTGGGGATCAGAAAATAGACCAGCAGCAGGGCGGGCAGAAAGCCCAGCAGAAAGACAAGACTGCTGAATACCATAGTAAACCTTCTCCTTTTTATGAGGTACGCAATCAGAGACAGTGTACCCCAATTTCCCCATCCCGTCAAATTTTTCCGGTGAATTTTCAGAAATAAATATCCCCCGGCAAGGCCGGGGGTATTTCCTATGCGGGCAAAGCCCTATGTTACTAGCGCGCGCGTCTCGTCGCGCAAGTACGGCCTGCCAGCCGCGAGAGTTTTGCTACCTGCTACCCGTAAACGGGTTTAGAAATTTCCCATCGTCAGTTGTTCTCCTGCTTTGTCCTCGTCCAACTGATGGCGAATGTACTCCTCGATCTTCTTCGCATTCTTTCCCGCCGTATCTACATAATACCCTCGGCACCAAAATTCCCGGTTCCGGTACTTATACCGTAGTTCTGGGTACTTCTCGTAGATCATTAGACTACTCTTTCCTTTTAGGTATCTCATGAAGCTCGACACTGCCACCTTCGGAGGTATCTCTACCAGCATGTGCACATGATCCGGGCACACCTCTGCCTCTATTATCCTTATCTTCTTCCAATT
>CASEKM010000143.1:0-8695 GCA_949288405.1 uncultured bacterium
GGCGGCTCTTAGCGCGGAGATGGCGGCGAAATTCCACGCGCATGAAAAAAGGGACGGCGGGGGCACACCCCAGGGTGGCTTCTCTCGGCCTTCGGCCGATTCACCTCCAGCCCCCGCCCTACGGGCGTCATAGTCCACCAGAGACGGGCGGCCACATGGGGCCGCCCCTACATGCTACAAACGAACGGCCCTTATAACTGGGACCGTTCCCCTCATCCGCCCCCTTCGGGGGCACCTTCCCCCAGGGGAAGGCTATTTGCATCGGGAGCGATGGCTCGGCAAACCTAGGCGCAGTTGTGGAATCGCATAGGCCCTGAATTTTTGCAAACTCAGGGCCCAGTGGGCCCGGATGGAAACGCTGGCAAGCACTCCTGGCTTTGCGCGCCGGAAATGACGCATGCCATCTCAGGAGCGCGTCCCCCGTAATGGGGTCCGGGGAAAGGCGACTATGAGCACGAAGTGCTCATCGGAGCCGTCCCCGGGGGCGTTTTGCCTTCTTTTTCGCCATGGAAAAAGAAGGTCGCCGCCCGCACTGCGCCCGCAGGCGCGTTTCGGAGCGCAACCGCCCGAAGGGCGGCTCTTAGCGCGGAGATGGCGGCGAAATCCCCCGCGCCCCTGAGACGGCGCGCCGGGTCGTCGCGCCCTACGGAGTAAACAGAAACTGGGACGGCGGCGAAATCCCCCGCGAAAGAACCGGCGAGACTGGCAAAACTCCTCCCCTGCATCCAAGAGAACAATTAAAGTGAGTGACCATTGATGAACGATTTATTTGAGACCCTCCCCTTCCGCCCGGCGGACATCCTTCTGCCCAAGGACTGCGAATACTCCAAGTGGAGCGTGGTGGCCTGTGACCAGTACACCTCCCAGCCGGAGTACTGGCAGCGGGTGGAGGAGTATGTAGGCCGGGCCCCCTCCGCCCTGCGGCTGATTTTGCCGGAGAGCTGCCTGGAGGGCCCCAGTGTGGAGACCGACATCATGGAGATCAACAACACCATGAGCCGGTATCTCCGGGAGGGGCGGTTTACCGAGCACCCCGGCGCTCTGTTCTATGTGGAGCGCACCCTGAGCACAGTACGACTATGAGCCGGGGGCCGAGACCCCCATCCGGGCCACCGAGGGGACGGTGCTCTCCCGCATCCCGCCCCGGGTGGCGGTGCGGAAAAACGCCCCCATCGAGCTGCCCCACGTGATGCTCCTGGTGGACGACCCGGAGAAGACGGTCATCGAGCCCCTGGCGGACCAGACCGGCTCCATGGAGGTCCTCTATGACTTCGACCTGATGGAGGGGGGCGGCCATATCAAGGGCTGGGAGCTCACCGAGGAGCAGAGGAAGCAGACGGCGAATGCCCTGTCTGCCCTGGCGGACCCGGCCAAGTTCAACGCCCGGTACGGCACCGGGGACGAGCCGGTGCTCCTCTTCGCCGTGGGGGACGGCAACCACTCCCTGGCCACCGCCAAGGAGTGCTATGAGCGTCAGAAGCGCCTCACCCCGCCGGAGCACTGGGACAAGCTGCCCGCCCGGTTCGCGCTGGTGGAGCTGGACAACCTGCACGACGCCTCCCTGGAGTTCGAGCCCATCCACCGCTTGGTGTTCGGGGTGGAGCCGGAGGAGCTGCTGGCGGAGCTGGCGGCCGCCTGTCCCCAGGACGGGGCGGGCCACCGGCTGACCTATGTGTACGGGGAGACCCAGGGGACGGTCGTGGTCTCCCAGGCGGCCTCCCGGCTGCCGGTGGGGGCGCTGCAGAGCTTTCTGGACGGCTATCTGCTCCGGCACAAGGGGGCCAGGGTGGACTATATCCACGGGGAGGACGTGGTGCGGAAGCTGGCCTCCCAGCCGGGCACCGTGGGCTTCCTGCTGCCCGTCATGGGCAAGGAGGAGCTGTTCCCCACCGTGATCCACGACGGGGTGCTACCCCGGAAGACCTTCTCCATGGGGGAGGCCCAGGACAAGCGGTTCTACTTAGAGGCCCGGAAAATTCGGGATTGACGCGCCCCGGCGGCGGTATTTGCGGGGCGCGGGGGCCCACGGTGTGCGCCCCGGCAAAAGAGGTGAGCCTATGGAAGTACAGGCCTATGCGAAGCTGAATCTGTCTCTGGACATTTTGGGAAAGCGGCCGGACGGCTACCACGAGCTGCGGATGGTGATGCAGTCCATCTCGCTGGCGGATACCCTGACCCTGACGGAGCACGGGGGAGAGGGGCTGCGGGTGCGGGCCAACCTGCACTTCCTGCCCACCGGGGAGAGGAATCTGGCCGCCGCCGCCGCCCTCCGGTTCTGGGAGGCCCGGGGCCAGGAGCCGGAGGATCTGGACATTGCCATTGAGAAGCGCATCCCCGTGTGCGCCGGTATGGCCGGGGGGAGCAGCGACGCCGCCGCCGTCCTCCGGGCGCTGAACGCCCGGGCGGGGGAGCCCTTCTCCCCCCTGGAGCTGGCCAAGATCGGGGAGCGGGTGGGCTCCGACGTGCCCTACTGCGTGCTGGGGGGCACCGCCCTGGCGGAGGGCCGGGGGGAGATCCTCACCCCGCTGCCGCCCCTGCCCGCCTGCTGGGTGGTGGTGTGCAAGCCCGACTTCCCGGTGTCCACCCCGGAGCTGTTCGCCCAGGCGGACCGGGTGAAGCTGCGCTGCCGGCCGGATACCAGGGGGCTCCTGGCCGCCCTGGAGGCGGGGGACCTGGGGGGCGTGGCCCGGCGGATGTACAACGTGTTTGAGGACGTGATGCCCCCCCGGCTCCACGCCCGGGTGGCGGAGATCAAAAACGAGCTCATCCAGCGGGGGGCCCTGGGGGCCTGTATGAGCGGAAGCGGGCCCACCGCCTTCGGCCTCTTTGACCGGGAGGGGGCGGCGGAGGAGGCCCGGGCCGCCCTGAGAGAGCGCTGCCGGGACACTTTTTTGTGCCGGACGGTTTAAAAGAGCAGAACACCGTCTATTCTATCCCTACCGCGGTACCGCGGGAACGGACAGAATGGACGGTGTTTTTTATGGGATCGGATCGAAGACTGAAAACGTGGGAGCTGGCCCTGATGGCGGGGGTGCTGTGCGCCCTGCTGGGGGGCTTCTGGCTGGGGGAGGAGCAGGCCGCCCTGGCCGGCCGGGTGATCCGCTTCCACGTGATCGCCAACTCGGACAGCCAGCGGGACCAGGCGCTGAAGCTCCAGGTGCGGGACGCGGTGCTGGCCGAGACGGAGAAATTCTACCCGGAGGGGGCGGATCTGGAGACCGCCAGAGAGGCCCTGTCCGCCCACCTGGGGGAGCTGGCCCGGGCGGGGCGGGAGACAGCGGAGGCGGCGGGGTATGACTACCCGGTGACCGCCTCTCTGGAGAAGTGCTGGTTCCCCACCAAGGAGTACGACGGCTTCGCCCTCCCCGCCGGGGAGTATACCGCCCTGCGCATCGTCATCGGGGAGGGGGCGGGACAGAACTGGTGGTGTGTGGCCTTCCCGCCCCTGTGTCTGGGGGCGGCCTCCGGTACGGTGGAGGAGGCCGCCGCCGCAGGCTACTTCTCGGAGGACCAGGCCGCCCTCATCACCGAGGAGGACCAGGGGTATGTACTGAAGTTCAAATCCATGGAGCTGCTGGGGCAGCTGCGGGGACTGCTGTCTCACTAGGGCCGGTCAGTCCAGATGGAACAGCCCCTGCAGGGTCACCCCCTGGGCGCTGAGGGCGGCCAGATAGAGCACCAGGCCGAAGGCCAGGGCGCCGGGGATGCGCCAGGACAGGGGGAGGCCGCTGTCCCGGAGGACCCGGTAGAGCAGGTTGGTCACCAGGGCGGCCAGAAGGGCGGCCAGCCCCGGGGCGGCAATCCACCGGAACAGCCGCAGCCGCAGGCCGGTATAGGCCCGCAGCCGCCAGGCGCACAGGACCACCCCCAGGGCGGCGGAGACCAGCACCCCCAGGACAAAGCCCCCCATCCCTATGCGGGGGTTTCCCACCAGACAGGCGGTGAGGAGCAGCTGGACGGCGTCGCACACCAGGGAGATCCAGGCCACCGTCCCCTGGCGGCCCACCCCGTTGAGGGAGGCGCCCAGGATGGCCTGGTAGCACCCCAGAGCGGTGGCGGCGGCCAGGGGCAGGAGATACTCCCCCACCTGCCTGTGGCGGAAGAGGAGCAGGCCCAGGTCCTCTCCCAGCACCGCCATCAGCCCCATGGCGGGCAGCGCCAGCACCGAGCCGGCGGACAGGGCCCTGGAGATGGTGTGCCGCACCGCCTGGGGGCGGTCCAGGGCGTGGGACCGGGCCAGCCGGGGGACCAGCACCAGGCTCATGGCGCTGAGGAAGACGGTGGGCAGGGCCAGCATGGGCAGGGTCATGCCGCACACCACCCCCAGCTCCGAGATGGCCTGGGAGGGCTCCATGCCCCCCTCCACCAGCTTTTGGGGCACAAGGGCGGCGTTCACCGCCCCCATCAGGTTGCCCAGCAGGGCGTTGAGCCCCACGGGCAGGGCGATGGAGAAGATCCTTCTCCGGCGTACCCGGCCCGGCTCGCCCGGGCCCCTCACGCCCGTGCGGCGGAGCCGCCAGCGGCACAGGACGGTGAGGGTCAGGGCGGAGACCACCTCGCAGATCACCATGCCCGCCACAATAAGGCCCACCACCCGCTCCGGGTACTGGGGGAGGAAGCAGGCCAGCAGACCCAGCACCGCCCCGGTGCGCACCAGCTGTTCCAGCAGCTCGGACACGGCGGGAGGGGCCACCAGGCCGGAGCCGTAGAAAAAGTGCTTGTGCAGGTTCTCCACCCCGGTGAGGGCCACGCAGGGGAGGAGGAGCACCAGCCCCAGCTGGGTCCGGGCGTCCCCCAGCCAGTAGACGGAGATAGGGTCATACCACAGCAGGACCGCCGCCGTAAGGGGGAGCATCAGCAGAACCAGCAGCCGCAGGCAGGTCCCCAGCAACTGGGGCACCCCCCGGCTGTTGCCCAGGGCCAGGTACTGGGGGGTCAGATTGGACACCGCCGCCGTCAGCCCCACGGCGGTGAGGGACAGGAACACCGAGTATACCGGCATGATGAGCTGATAGAGCCCCATCACCTCCGCCCCGATCATCCGGGACAGGGCCACCCGGTAGCCGAAGGCCAGCAGCTGGGACAAGGTGCCCAGGGCGGTGAGAAACAGCACGCTCCCCCCGGCGGTCATGGCGCCGTGTTTGGACATAACATCCCCCCTCTCCCTTCAATCTATTCGGGAAGAGGGGGGAGTATGTTGTAGGCGGAATGGAGAATGCAGAATGCAGGAATGCAGAATGGGGCGAGCCCTGACGGTGTTTTGCTTTCTTTTCCGCCACGGGCAGAGGAACTCGCTGGCCGCGGCCAGCGAAAGACCCCCTGTTCTCAGAGGACCGCGGCCCAATCCACTTGGGGAAAGGGGACCACCGCCCGGGGCCGCTCCGGGTGCTCCCCCAGAAACTTCTCCATCCAGATCATGTCGTACCACCGGCCGAACTTATAGCCGCACCGGTGGAAGCGGCCCACCAGCTGATATCCCCAGTGGGCGTGGAACTCGGCGCTGTGGCCGGTGAGATAGGGGTCGTGGGCGCCGCAAGGGACGGCGATGCAGGCGTTTACATTCAGGATACCCTGGGCGGCCAGGAGCTGCTCCAGCGCCCGGTAGAGGGCGCCGCCCACCCCGCTCCCCCGGGCGGCTTCGGCCACATAGATGGAGGCCTCTGCCGACCAATCATAGGCGGGGCGGGGGTGGAAGGGGCCGGCGTAGGCATAGCCCAGGATACGGCCCTCTCGCTCCGCCGCCAGATAGGGGTAGCGCGCCAGGGTGCGGCGGATGCGCCCGGCAAACTCCTCCAGAGCGGGGGGCTGGTACTCAAAGGTGACGGCGGTCTTCTCCACATAGGGGGCGTAGATGGCCAGCAGGGCGGCGGCGTCCGTCCTCCGGGCGGGCCGGGCGGATGGCGGTGGCTTCCATGGCGATCCCTCCAGTTTGTTTTCCCCATTGTAGCACTGCCGGGGCCGGGGATGCAAGCGCCGGAAAAAAGCCGGTTTCCCTTGCCCTGGCCGGGGCTTTATTGTATAATAGGACCAGAACAGGCGGAGCGCCGCCTGCTTTGAATTGGAACCAAACTAAGGAGGAGTTTCCCATGGGTTTTGTAGATTTTGAGCAGCGCGGTCCCATCGGCATTGTCACCATGAACCGCCCCGAGGCCCTCAACGCCCTGAACGACCAGGTGCTGAAGGACCTGGACGCCGTTCTGGACCAGGCGGAGGCCAACGAGGAGGTGCTGGTGCTCATCCTCACCGGCGCGGGCCGGTCCTTTGTGGCCGGGGCCGACATCGGCCAGATGAAAGATTTTACTCCCGTGCAGGCCAAGCAGTTCGGCATGTACGGCAACAGCGTCTTCCTGAAGCTGGAGAACTTCCCCAAGCCCACCATCGCCGCGGTGAACGGCTTTGCTCTGGGCGGCGGCTGCGAGCTGTCCATGGCCTGTGACATCCGTCTGGCCAGCGAGAAGGCCAAGTTCGGCCAGCCCGAGGTGGGGCTGGGCATCACCCCCGGCTTTGGCGGCACCCAGCGCCTGGCCCGCATCGTGGGGGTGTCCAACGCCATGGAGCTCATCCTCACCGCCAAGAACATCAACGCCCAGCGGGCCCTGGAGATCGGCCTGGTGAGCCACGTGTACGCCCCCGAGGAGCTGATGGACAAGGCCATGGAGCTGGCCCAGGCCATCGCCGCCAACGCCCAGGTGGCCGTGCGGGAGTCCAAGGCCGCCATCCGCCGGGGCCAGCAGACCGACATGTACACCGGCGCCGCCTTCGAGGCGGAGGCCTTTGCCATCTGCTTCTCCACCGAGGACCAGAAGGACGCCATGACCGCCTTTGTGAACAAGGCGGAGAAGGCCCCCTTCAAGAACCGCTGAAAACCGGATCGATCCTGAGAAGGCCGCCCGTTGGGCGGCCTTCATTTTGCCTTGGCAGTCCCGCCCCGCAGGGGGGCGGGATCACACAGAAACATTGGCAGTTCGTTAAATCTTCTGAAAGTGCCTTGCCATTTGGCCGAAACTATGGAATAATAGAACAAAACCCAGGCACAAGAAGGAGGAACCGGAATGAAGCGAAAGAAAACCTTTTCTCAGGAGGAGCTGCGCTACCTGAAGCTCCTGGCCCAGCAGTACCCCACCGTCCAGGCGGCCAGCAGCGAGATCATCAACCTTCAGGCCATTATGAACCTGCCCAAGGGCACGGAGCACTTTATCTCCGACCTGCACGGGGAGTACGAGGCCTTTCTTCACATTCTCAACTCCTGCTCCGGGGTCATCAAGGAGAAGGTGGACGACCTGTTCGCCTCCACCATCTCCAAGGCCGACCGGGAGGAGCTGTGTACCCTCATCTACTACCCGGAGGACAAGCTGGAGCAGCTCCACGCCAAGTACCAGGACATGGACGAGTGGTACCGGATCACCCTCCACCGGCTGCTGGAGATCTGCCGCTGGGTGTCCTCCAAGTACACCCGCTCCAAGGTGCGCAAGGCCCTCCCCAAGGACTACGCCTACATCATTGACGAGCTGCTCCACACCCACTACGACGAGGCGGACAAGCGGGACTACTACGAGAACATCATCTCCACCATCATCGACCTGGGCCAGGCGGACCGGTTCATCGAGGCGGTGTCCGCCGTCATCAAGCGCATGGCGGTGGACCACATGCACATCGTGGGGGACATCTTCGACCGGGGCCCCCGGGCGGACATCATCATGGACTCCCTGCTGGACTACCACAGCGTGGACATCCAGTGGGGCAACCACGACATTTTGTGGATGGGGGCGGCCTCCGGCTCCCGGACCCTGGTGGCCACGGTGCTGGCCAACTCCATCCACTACAACAACCTGGAGGTCATCGAGACGGGCTACGGCATCTCCCTGCGCCCCCTGTCCGTCTTTGCCAACGAGGTCTACAGGGACTGCGACGTCCACCGCTTCGCCGTCAAGCTCACCGGCCCCGACGCGGACCAGTACAGCGAGAAGGATAAGCTCCTCTCCGCCCGGATGCACAAGGCCATCACCATCATCCTCTTCAAGCTGGAGGGCCAGAAGCTGCTGCGCCACCCGGAGTACGGCATGGAGGACCGGCTGCTGCTGGACAAGATCGACTATGCGGGCAAGTGCATCACCATCGGCGGCGTCACCTACCCCCTGGAGGATGTGGACTTCCCCACCGTGGACCCCAAGGACCCCTACACCCTCACCCCGGAGGAGAACAGCGTCATCGACCAGCTCACCGCCTCCTTCCAGCGCAGCGAGAAGCTGAAAAAGCACGTGCGCTTCCTGTACTCCAAGGGGAGCCTGTATAAAATTTTCAATGGCAACCTCCTCTTCCACGGCTGCATCCCCATGACGGAGGACGGGCAGCTGCTCACCTTCACCCTGGGGGGGAAGGAGCGGAAGGGAAAGGAGTTCTTCGACTATGTGGACACCGCCGCCCGCCAGGCCTACTACCTGAAGCCTGGGACCACCGAGCGGAAGCTGGGGATGGATCTGCTGTGGTTTTTGTGGGCGGGGCGGAACAGCCCCATCTTCGGCCGGGACCGGATGACCACCTTCGAGCGGCGGCTCATCAAGGACGAGTCCGCCTGGACTGAGCCCAAGAACGCCTACTACACCCTCTATCAGGACCCCGCCGTGTGCGACGCCCTCTTGAAGGAGTTCGGCCTGGAGGGCCCCCACTGCCACATCATCAACGGCCATATCCCGGT